>NZ_JAAKEM010000017.1:0-95611 GCF_011039195.1 Dysgonomonas sp. ZJ709 | reverse complement strand
GAGAAACCACGAAGCTGATATAAATAATCTGTCTTCAGGTAGATAGCCAGTCCTATAGCTCAGTTGGTTAGAGCGCTACACTGATAATGTAGAGGTCGGCAGTTCAAATCTGCCTGGGACTACCAGGAGTATTGACCAACAATACGCCAAACGTGGACAGATTTCGAAGAAATAAGACAATAGACTGTAAATATTACATTTACGGTCTATTTTTTTTTGTTTTTTTATCCATTTGTTAGACAGATTACGACATGCCTTAGACAAATTCTGACAGTAGCAACGTGACTAAATCGTAACTAAAGAAATTTATAACTTTAGGTACGAATTTTCATGTAAAACACTGATAAATACCGTTTTTATCCTGTCCGATTCTGACTATTCAAGACTCATTCTGTCCATCCTGTTTTTTTAGCCAAGCAAATACATTTGTAAAAACTAAAAACAGAACGTTTATGAAAAGTACCTTTAGAATTTTGTTGCACTTACGCACCAGCCAGTTAAGCAAAGACGGCTTAGCCACCTTAATGATTCGCCTTACAATCAGCAGATCCATTGTAGAGTTCAGTTCCAAACTACGCATTGACCCCTCTCTATGGGATAATAAAGCCCACAGAGTAAAAGGTAAAAGTAAATATGCCACCGACATGAACCATGCCATCGACAACATACGCACACGCCTGCACAACTCCTATATGGAAATATTGGAATCCAACAATAGTGTCACAGGCGAGCAATTACGTAATCACTACTTAGGGATCGAAGAACCCAAACATACCCTGATTAAACTCTTTGATAAGAAAATCAAACAAAAGAAAGCCCTTGCCGGAAAAACTATCCAACAAACAGCTGTAGACAAATACCAATGTACCCTCGATAAAGTAACAGGCTTCCTTCAATCCCATTACCAAAAAGCAGACTTACCCATTAAAGAAGTAGAATATGACTTTATTACTAACTTCGATATCTACCTGCGTTCGGTACACAACTGCGGCCATAATACAGTAGTCAGGCATATGCGTTACCTGAAACAAGTAACAACCGATGCCTTAAAGTGTCGTCATATTCTTTTCGATCCATTTTACGACTTTGAACTTACCTCCAAAAAATCAGTTCCTAAATTCTTAACAGAGGACGAACTATTATGTATCCTTAATAAGAAATTCGAGAGCGAACTTTTAAATCAGGTACGTGACTTCTTTATCTTCTGCTGCTTCACCGGCTTAGCCTATATCGATGTATTTAGGCTAACCCGAAAAGATATCGTAGTCAATGGTAATGGAGAACAATTTATCATCAAGAACAGGCACAAGACAGGCAATGAATCCCATATCCCCTTACTTGAAATCCCACAAATGATCTTAAAGAAGTATGAAGACGCGGAATTACCCAATAACCAGTTATTACCGGTCAGTGCCTGTCAGAATATGAATATCTATATCAAAGAAATAGCAGCCCTCTGCGGCATCAATAAGAACCTTTCCACCCATTGCGGAAGGCATACCTTTGCGACGACCATGCTCACAAAAGGAGTGAGCTTAGAGAGCGTTTCCAAGATGCTTGGGCATACAGATGTCAAGACCACTCAGATATACGCTAAAATATTAAACCAAAAGGTAAAACAGGAAGTATACCTTGTAAAAGATAAGTTCGATAATATGATAAATTGTTATTCTCAAAATAATGTGGTTGAGTTGAAGTAAAAGTAACGTTTTTTTATACAAATATTTAAACACTCATCAGCATTTATGTTTGATGAGTGTTTTTTTTTGTGAATCTAGTGGATAAAACAAATCAATTAATCAAATATATTAAATTCAACTACTTATGATAAAAATAGTCGGAAGAAAAATTTTCCGACCACTCGTGATGGTTATATCTCCATTTTTCATCTTCGAATAATTTAAAGTAAGTATATAAAATAAAATACTTATCATATCATATAAATAGGATTGGACGGACGTAAATTTTTCGTCAAACCGCAGAATGTCATTGCATATAAGTTTTGCTTTAAAAGTTATTGTTCCAGGTGAATACTCATATGTCGTCAGTTCTTTTGAATGTTGATTTCCTTCATGAGTATTTATCATATAAGCCAGGGCCATAAGATCCTTTGTCATATAACAAGAAATAGTATCTGCGAGCGTGAATACTGTATTGATCATCCCTACTGACTTGGCGGTCATGGTCATCTTATATGCATCTATATTGTTATAATTCTCAGATGAAGTTTTCAATGTTGAAATACCGGCTTTTGTATCAAGAAGTCCATACTTTAAATAGAGATCATAAGTCAGTTCCTCTCCAACCTGAAAGAAATTCTTCTCAATCCGGCTTGAGCATATAGCTGTAAACTCAATAAAACTAGTAATATAAACCCTGCTATCCTTTTATTCTAATCTTTATTATCCGGTGACAACCTTAATCAACCTAGGCCATTCGTGAAAATCTATTCAAATCTAACAAACAATTTTGCAGACATTTAGAATTTAACTTTTCATATCTAGCACACGTGTCGCTGATTTTAGGAGTAAAAATTTTATAAATTTAGATTAGCATATATGATATATACAATTTGCTTCAGGTCTGAGAATGATAATTTATTGTTATTAAATAATCCAATTAAGTTATCCAATACATCATAATATTCATAATCTTTTTTAACAATAGACTCCATAACATATTCTATATATTCATTCTGTATTTTAACAGTACAAGCTAGTATCTCCTTTTGTTTTATAACAGTTAATTGATTATTACTACACCTATATTTTACTAAAACTTCCGGGATATTGGCAAATACAGATCCTTTTTTTATTAGTTCTATCCAGCAATGATAATCTTCGGCATAAGTATATTTTTCATTATACAATTGAGAAACGTTATCCAAAAAAGGAAATGAATGAATAATGCTTCGTTTCATGATAATTGTAGGGTGATATAGTGGGCTATGTAAAATAGCCTGACATAAGATGCCTTGATGATCAGTGGCATTCTTCATTACGTATTCTCTTTGCCCGAAAGATTGCATCCACGATCCGGAAATATCCACATTTGGGTTATTCTCCATAAATTCATACTGAAGCTGCAACCTTTTAGGTAACATAATATCATCGGCATCCATTCGGGCAATGTATTTACCTACTGCCGCAGTTATACCGTTATTTAAAGATTGAATAAAATTATGTTCATTTAATATATGGTGAATTCGTGGATCTTTGTAGTCAGATATAATCTCAGCACTTTTATCGGTAGAACCATCATCTACGATAATCAACTCAAAATCAGTAAATGTTTGTTGAATAATACTATCGATAGATTGACAAAGATATTCTTGTGCATTATAGACCGGCATTACAATGCTTATTTGAGGTGTTTTCATCCTATTTGGGTTTTAGTTGTATTTAGTTTCAAGTTCTTTCAATATTTCCCTCATTTGGCTAATAAAGATCTCATTATTTGAGTCAAAAGCCTTTTTTATTACGGAAGGGATATAAATACTCACAATATAGTTGTAAAGTACTATATCTTCTTGGCATATTTCCAGCAACTTGTCCAAATTACACATCCTATCCCTTATATTTTTGAGTGATCCGCTGGTCATAATAGAGCCTTTTCTATACCTTCTATGATATCCAATAAAATCAACATAAGAGATTCTCTTTACTTGTAACAGGCATCTTATCCAGAATTCGACATCTTCGCCATATATAGAAGGAGGAAATCTGATATTGGGGTCTTTAAACAGAGAAGAATGATATGCTTTCAAACAGGGGGAGTGACAATCGGCTAGTAATATTCGGTAATCAGGCTTTATCTTTCCATCTTTAAAATAGCCTTCCTGTAAATTAAAGTACTTGTGCTCGGCTTGTTTGTGATCTTTCTCTTCAAAAGACACACCGTTGAATATTAAAATATCCATACGCTTAAGTTTTAAACAATTTGTTAAATTACTGACTATGTTAATATCTATATAGTCATCTGAATCAACAAAAAGGATATATTCACCATGTGCATTTTCTATGCCTATATTTCGGGCATACCCAGGACCTTTATTTTCTTTGAGGTTAATAATACTTATCCGATTATCAATTAAATGGTATTGCTCTAATATCCCCAAGCTCTTGTCGGTAGAAGCATCGTTTATAAAAAGTAGTTCTGTATTTGCATATGTCTGGTTCAGAAGAGACAAGATACACTCTTCAAGATAGGGCTCAACGTTGTACACAGGTATAATTATCGAAACTAACCAAGACATAATAGTAGATTTAAATTAGGTGTAACGCTTAAAATTAGTGTTTTTTTCATATATTCGCAATACCTTGAATATGAAATATGAAAATACCTTTAGTGTCTGTCATAATGCCTGTTTACAATCTAGAGAACTTTGTTAAAGAAGCTATTGAGAGCATTCTTCATCAATCCTATCCAAATTTCGAATTTATTATTATTAATGATGGGTCTACAGATAATACTTCTTCAATAATAAAGTTAGAAGAAGATCCTAGAATAATTTATATTGATAAACCGGTTAATAGAGGGAATTACGCATGCAGGAATGAAGGTTGCAGGCTGGCTAAAGGTAAATATATCTGTGTGATGGATGGAGATGATATTGCGATATCAAATAGATTAGAGAGGCAAGTGGAGATAATGGAAGCCGGTCCTGAAATATTGGCTATGGGTACAGATTTCGAGTTTATAAACGGTACTATATGCCGCAAGCCCAAAGAGTATCCCCTATTGAAGACTCTGTTATTGCACAATAATATGTTTTTACACCCTTCCTTGATCATCAAGAAGGAGGTACTTCTTCAAGTTGGTTACTACGATGAAGAGTATTACTACGCTTCAGACTATGACTTGATGTGTAGAATCGCACTTATTGGTAAGATTATAAATATACCCGATATTTTGATGAGATATCGTCTACATGAAAAACAAATTTCTTTTGGTCAATATACAAAACAAACTTTTTATGCAAATCAAATAAGACTCAAGTACCTAAAGGCCTGTGGCTTTAAATTAACTAATGAAACAGAAATGTATTTTACTAAAATAATGACCAACTCAAGATTCTCTGATGCTGATTTAAAAAAAGTAAAGAGAATTATAGATAGTTTGAAAAAACAAAATAAAAAATTAAACCTATTGGATAATAATCTCTTTGATCAGTTTGTGGATTTAACGCTTTCTCAATATTATTTACGAATAGACTAAGATCGGAGTCCTCTTTTTGCATCTTTTCTTCGCTCAGGTTCTACTAAAACAATGATCAGGTTTTTCTGATTTAGCAATTTGCTCATAAGTAAGAATCTATCACTAACTAATGTTAAAATGAAATTTATAAAGAAAATACATATCACAAATCAGATATATTTATATACATTGCAAATCAGAATCTATTAATCCGTTTAACCTTGGAATTATGATAGACACAAACACTTTGAATAAATGTCTAATACATTCTCTACAAGAAGGAAAAACTCCTTTAGGTCTAGCTAATGGAAAAATGGGTATGTGCATTTATTTCTATAGTTTGAGTCGTATTGATCAGGACGCTAAATTCGGAAAGATTGCAGAAAGCCTTCTTGATGAAATTTTTGAACAAATAAATACGATAAATTCAATTGATGTTAAGGATGGCTTAGCAGGTATAGGGTTAGGTGTTGATTATCTTCTTAAACACAAATTTACTAAAGGGAATATAGATATCATATTAGGAGACATAGATGATATTATATTTAAACAATTATCCTATTCCAAATATTCAGATAAAATTGGTTCTCTCACTTTGATACATCTTCTGTATTATCTATGTATTAGGTACGAAAAACAAATAAAGAGCAGTGAAAATGAATATTTATTTGGAGAGTTAATTATTCAAACAATTAATAATCTATATGAAAGAATAGATGCAGCTTTTTTTGAAGAATTATTGTCTTATAATGTACATTACCAATTACCACAAATATTATATGTTCTCGGACGACTTTATAGCCTGAATTTTTATAATTGTCGTATTTCGCACATCATAGAAGAACTAAGTTATAAAGTATTATCTATATTTCCTGCACTTCATGCTAACAGATTGTATTTGTTATGGGGGATGGATAATATAAATAAGCAGATAAACGATAATAGGTGGGAAAAGCATATTAAAATGATAAGAAGCAATATTGATGTGAATGTAATCTTGAAACAAGAACTAAGAAATAAAAATATCTTCTTTGAAGATGGAGTTGTGAGTGTCTATTGTATACTTGAATCATTAAAAAAGTTTTTTTCAAAAAAAGAATTATACACATATAAAAAGGATATATATAATAAAATTGAAGTCTCGGAAATATGGGATATCATCTATACAGATCCATCCTATTTTGATCATTACAAAGGATTATATAGTGGCTTTTGTGGGTCATTATTACTAATAAAGTCAATTAAAACAAACCTTTAGAATGAAAACAGATCTATCAGATATAACGTTTTTAATTTTAATTCGCTTAGATTCTATTCAGCGGCTCGAAAATATTATTGTTGTAACAAATCAAATATGCCATTATTTTAATACGAATATATTGGTTCTTGAAGCGGCCGATCATAATAATGGTGTGTTAAAGGCTTTGTTAAATAAGAAAATTAAATACATGTTTCTTGAAGATAAAGATCCGGTACTTTACAAAACTTATTATTTAAATATAATGGCTCTTGATGTTAATACACCATTTTTAGCTATCTGGGATACTGATATTGTTATTGACAGAATTGCTATTATGGATGCGATAGATCATCTTAGAAATGGTAATACTGATGTTTCTTACCCCTATAATGGAAAATGTTTCGAGATTTCTGAACTTTTACGAAATTATTATTTAAAGAAAAAAAACAGTCGCCTACTATATCGTCATAAAAATAAACTGGACTTATTATATCCTCATTTATTGACAGGAGGTGCAGTCTTCGTTAATACTCAAAAATATTATGCTGCCGGAATGGAAAATGAAATCCATTATGGATGGGGAAATGATGACTTTGACCGTTATTTTCGATTCATTGGTCTTGGTTATAAGATATACAGGGTAGATACCTGTCTATTTCATTTATGGCATCCTAGAGGAGAAAATAGTAAATTTAGAAGCACTACTGCAAAGAAAATATCAGGAAATGAACGTTTCAGAATAGAAAGTTCGTCAAAAGATGAAATAGTAACTAGTCTTAAGGGACTGTAATAAAATACTGCTCATATGAGAAGTATATTAGCAACTTAATTTATTAATTTAATCATTTACAATTATGAAACAAAAGCGATTAAAAAAACTAGTGCTAAAAGATGGAGATAATCAAATTGATTTAACTCTGACAAGGGACAAAATGAAACAACTTATTGGAGGTGAAAGTGGTTATTGCTCTAGGCCAGGACTAGCATGTTATAACTTTGATGTCGGTTGTTCTAACATTTGTTGATTTTAAAAATAGAATATCAAAGAATCTAAACATTCTTTGATATTCTTATTGTATTAGTAACTATTAAATTTTACCAACATATGAATAAGAAATGGTCCAGATACAATTTCCTGATGGAAATTACTGATGGTAAGTTTTTACTATATAATTCTTATACAAATAATCTAATGGAGATTGATTCTGAAGACTATAAAACATTACAACAAATAAAAGAAGGGGATTTCCATGGTGTGAGTGATGATTTTTTAGAAGAATTAAACGAAAACTTAATTCTTGTTGAGAACGATGATATTTTAGCTCAAAAGATTAAATTAGCCAGACTTAGAAACAGGTTTGATACCGATTCACTTGTTTTAGCTATTGCCCCAACTATTTCTTGTAATTTTGCATGTTCTTATTGTTTTGAAGAGGAGCACACTAAAAAGAGCAATATAATAAATCCAAATACAGCCGATGATATTATTTCCTTTATAAGTTCCCATAAACATTTGCAAGCACTCCAAATCGTATGGTATGGAGGAGAACCTCTGTTGGGTTTTGATAAAATTGTCTTCTTAACAAAACGGATTAAAGCACTGCCTATTGATAATTATAACGCATTTATGATTACTAATGGTTATTCATTGGATAAGAAGAAAATTGAACAGTTAAAAGACCTATGCATCTCAAAACTACAAATAACGATAGATGGACTGGAGAAAACACACAATCAGAGAAGGCCACACAGAACAAATAAAGACAGCTTCCAAAGGATTGTCAATAATATTGTTGAGCTCTTTAGTATATATCCGGAAGTAGTTGTAAATGTAAGAGTCGATATTGACAAAAATAATGCTGATGAATTCTTTGAATTAAATGACTATTTAAAAAACAAAATTTCCAGTCCCAACCTATCCCTCTATCCTGCATATGTAGCAGAGTATAATAATTCATGTAGCACAGTATCTTGTATGCTAAATAGAATCGAACAGGGCGAGTTTGCTTTAAAGAACGGGTATAAATATCCTTTTGAAAAATACTACTATCCCCAAACTGCTGTTTCTGAATGTACGGCTCGTTGTGTAAACAGCTATGGTATTGGTCCTAACGGAGAACTTTATAAATGTTGGTGCGATGTTGGCCGAGAAGAAAAAATTATAGGAAATGTAAAAGAAGGAGTTAAGAATATTGAATTATATACAAGGTATATGACTGATGCCGATCCTTTATATGATAAAGAATGTATCGATTGCTCTTACTTACCTATCTGTAACGGAGGATGCCCTTTCATGAAACTCAAAAATAAAGATGGAGGGAATTTAGATGTTTGTATAACACAAAAGGACAAGTTAAAAGAGTTCTTCACTTTATATTATGAAAAAAATGAAATCAATCAATAAACATTTTCCAATTTGCAAATATTTTTGGTTTGTATTTTTGGTATGCCTTGTAAACAATCCGATACAAAGTCAAACCCTTTCTCAGAAACAAATGCAGGACGATCTGTCCTTTTTGCAAGGACACATTCACCAATACTTCTTTCCTTTAGCATTATTGGAACAACGCACAGGCGTAAATGTGGATAATGAATTCAAAAAATTAAACGATGAAATAACACCTACAACCTCAATAGAAGACTTTACACATATTATCCGACAAGGATTAAATATACTGAATGATGCACACTCCCAAATCATACCCGGTTCTTCTCTAGTAAACTATGTTTCGCCCGATTATTATCTATCATCGATAGGAAACGTTTCATTGTCAGATACGACCAATGCCGATTATTATTACCGTTTACTTAACAAAAGTATGAATGGAAAGGTACAAATCAATATCATGACTAAATTCATGAATGGAGAATATTATAATATACGTCCTTTTCGATACAATAGTATCCGTATTAATGGTGGAGAAAAAATAAGCAGCATTGACGGTCTCTCGATGAACCAGTTTGTTGGGGACAATTCCGCTAAAATGTACTATTTATTTTGGGATCCAATCAGTCAAAAATACTATTCGCGGCTTTTCACAATGGCTTTACCGCTTTTGAATATAGAGAAATTTACCCTAAACATGGGGGATAAAGATATAGCATTATCATTGGATACAACAGTAGAGACTTTGCAAGAAAGACACTCTCAGTCCAATTATGGAAACGTAATGCTTATCGACAATAATATTCTTTATCTACGAATGCCTGCAATGTCTGACAGAGAGTGGTACATCAGCGAATTACTTCGTATATATACACCTAATGTAGAAAAAATAATATTTGACATAAGAGGGAATTCAGGAGGTTATGACGGTGTATGGATTGATCTGCTTCGCAAAATAATCGATAAACCCTTAGAATATAAGTATCATGTAGGGATGAACCATAACCCAGCCATTGAAAATTCAATTTTATCTTCGTTCAGTGAATTAAAAATGATACGAAAAGGAGATAAAACAGAAATGTACAGGCAAACGGTGCAATTACCTGACAGCAATAGCGTCCACTTTAAAGGTAAAATGTATGTATTGCAAGATGAATTCACGTACTCAGCTGCGGCAGCATTAGCATCTGTAGCATGGCAAAGCGAAAATATGGAGGTGGTAGGTGCTCCCTCGGCTATGATAGGCGGCTATACCCTACCTGCAATCGCATTTAAACTCCCGAATTCGGAAATCGTTTTCACCTTAGCATTTACCGCTGATCTGGCAGGAGGAGAAAAGAATCCGTATATGGATAAAGTGGAAGTTGAAATTCTGGAAAATGATATAAATGCCTATGTTGACAAAATATTGAACTATGATTGTTACAGTGAGGAGTATCTTTTAAATAAAGATAAATTAATAAAATATGTAAGAGAGAATTAGGTGAACTGGTAATTCTTCCTTTTTTATAGATAAAGGGATTACTATCTATGTACAGTTTACATCTCGTTTTTCTGCCAATTCGATTCTATTAATTGTGGTCTTATGTATTTACAATAATAAAAATAATTTCAACTTTATCCTTTAATTTTTTATACTGAATTAGGTTATATATCCCATAAAGAATATATCAATAATGGTACACAAATTAAAGAGGGAATAAACGATTATATTGGTAAATGTTTTTTCATTATAATGATCCTGATTTTCATATTAGAATTTGAATATTGGTAAAAATTGCATTAAGACATTGTACTCTCATAAGATAGCCCCCAATAAAAGCAATACAGCAAAATGATATCTTTCCCAAATTTTCGTCAATTAGACGCTATGGATTGCGGCCCGACTTGTCTGCGAATGATAGCCAAATACTATGGGCGTAATTTTTCCCTTCAGTTTCTTCGGGAAAAAAGCTTCATTACACGCGAAGGCGTATCTATGCTAGGCATCAGCGATGCTGCCGAAACAATTGGCTTTCGCTCCAATGGAATTAAGATAACCTTCGAACAACTGGTTTCGGAGAAACCGCTTCCCTGTATTTTACATTGGAACCAGAATCACTTTGTAGTCTGTTATGGTATCAAACAAAAAAGAAAGGGAGAATACGAACTAAAAATATCCGACCCGGTAGGAGAGAAATACACCCTTAACAAATCTGAATTTCTCAAATGTTGGATAAGTAGTGTAACTGGAGGAGAAGATACTGGAACCACACTATTGCTAGAACCCACCCCTGATTTTTATACATTCGATGATGATCTCAAACAAACAGAAAAAGGACTAAGATATTTTTTTAGTTACCTGAGACCTTACAAATCACAACTTATTCAGCTTATAATAGGATTGCTTGTAGGAAGTGTCCTGTCATTGATATTTCCGTTTCTTACTCAAGCAGTGGTTGATCAAGGAATAGGCAATCATAATCTGAGTTTTATAACCCTGATTTTGATTGCTCAGCTCGTATTGTTTATCACCCAACTAGCCGTAGAGTTTATCCGCAATTGGATAACACTCCATGTCAACAGCCGAATCAGTATCTCCCTTATCTCGGACTTTCTGTCCAAGTTGATGAAATTACCCCTTCGTTTTTTCGATACCAAAAATGTAGGAGACATTATGCAACGTATAGGAGATAATGAGCGTATCAAATCATTCCTGACAGGTTCTACTCTTACTACCCTGTTTTCATTTGTTAACTTCATTATATTTGCGATTATACTGGCTTATTATAATCTGGTGATATTGGGAGTGTTTGTCTTAGGAAATGCTTTATACATTTCATGGATACTCTTGTTTCTGAAATATCGGCGCAAATTGGACATGGCACGTTTTACCCAAGCATCAGCCGAACAGAGCAATTTGGTCCAGATAGTAACCGGTATGCAAGAAATAAAACTCAACAATTGTGAGAAGCAACAACGCTGGAAATGGGAACGCATTCAGGTAAAACTCTTCAAGATAAGCATTAAAGGACTTGCTTTGGGGCAATATCAGCAAATAGGATCGGTGTTTTTTAGTCAAACAACCTCTCTCTTTGTTTCATTTATTGCAGCCCGTTCGGTAATCGAAGGTGATATGACATTAGGTATGATGATGGCGGTCAGCTATATTATCGGACAATTATCAGGACCTATCACGCAAGTAATAGGTTTTGTACGAGCAGCTCAGGACGCAAAAATAAGCCTTGAACGTTTGAATGAAATTCATAATAAAGAGGATGAAGAGCAAACCATAGAATCAAAAATCAATGAATTGCCAACAAACAAGACTCTCCATGTCGAAGACTTATATTTCAGTTACGATGGTGCTGACAGGGACTATGTATTAAATGGCATTGACTTAATAATCCCCGAAAATAAGATAACAGCCATTGTCGGAGCCAGTGGAAGTGGTAAAACAACCTTGATAAAATTATTTTTAGCTTTTTATAAACCGAATAAAGGCCAAATAACAATTAATAATATTCCAATTGATGATATAAATCCTCATTTGTGGAGACAAAAGTCCGGAGCAGTTATGCAAGACGGTTTTATCTTTTCCGATAGTATTGCTAATAATATTGCAATCGCAGAAGATAGTATCGATAAGAAGCGACTACAAAAAGCTGTTGAGATAGCCAATATAAAAGATTTCATAGAATCTCTTCCCTTAAAATACAATACTAAAATAGGCATGGAAGGCAATGGAGTCAGTCAGGGACAAAGGCAGCGCCTATTGATAGCCCGTACAGTCTATAAAAATCCGGACTTCTTGTTTTTTGATGAAGCAACCAATGCTTTAGATGCTAATAATGAAAAGATAATACTAGATAATCTGGATACTTTTTACAAAGGAAAGACAGTGGTGGTGGTAGCTCACCGTTTGAGTACTGTTCAAAATGCCCATAATATAGTTGTAATGGACAAAGGTAAAATTATAGAAGAAGGTACACACAAAGAATTGACTGAAAAAAAAGGAGCCTATTATACTTTAGTCAAGAACCAACTGGAATTGGGTTCCTAAGGTTAGAGACCTTTTTATTATAATAAAGAAGTTAGTAAGTGTACAAGTATGTAAGTCTTGTGAACCTGTTTACTGGCAGTTAGAGAATTTAAAAAATCATTAATCCTTATTTCTATTTATATGCAGGAAGATAAAGAAATAGAGCTGAGAAGTGAAGAATTTCAGGAGGTACTCGGTAGTGTGCCTTCTTGGATATTACGCAGAGGTATAACAGTCATCGCAATAATCATAGTCATTCTTCTTATTGGCAGTGCTCTATTTAAATATCCCGATACGATAGAAACTACTATGACGCTAACCGGGACAACACCACCGGCAGCACTAATTGCTAAATCCTCCGGCAGATTAAAGGAACTCAATGTTGTTGATAAACAGAATGTGAAAACAGGAGATTATTTAGCTGTAATAGAAAACCCTGCAAAAACAGAAGATATATTAAAACTTAAGCAATACCTACTTCGTCTAAATATAAATACAGATACCATTATAACGTTTCCTGCCAAAGATATGAATCTGGGAAATATACAAACTTTGTATTCCTCATTTTATATTACTCTATTTGACTATCAGCAGTTCAAACGCCTAAACTACTATATTCAGAAGATTGATTTTATGAAAGTGCGAATTGATCAATACAAAGAATCTTATAAGAATGTCGTTTACCAGAAGAATATAGTGAAAGAGCAGCAAGCATTAGCTGAAAATCAATTTTCGAGAGATTCATTATTAAATAAGAAAGGCGTTATCTCACAAGAGGACCTCGAATCGAGCAGAAGTAAATATCTACAAGGTCGTTTATCTCTTGAGAATATAAATTCAACCTTACAGAATACCGAAATACAAATCACCCAAATGCAAGAAGGTTTACTAGATAACGAACATCAATATACTGACAAGAAAAACAATTACGAAACGCAACTCAGAACCTATATATCCCAGCTATTAGCCGAAATTCAGCTATGGGAACAGACTTATGCATTTATCTGCCCGATAGATGGACAGGTTACATTCACAAACTATTGGGCTGAAAATCAAAATTTAAGTATTGGTGAAAGCATTTTCAATGTCATTCCAGACGAGTCCGGGGTATTAATCGGCAAAGCGTCTATGCCTATGACACGTTCGGGGAAAGTAAAACCGAGACAAAAAGTAAATATCCGTTTTGCTAATTTTCCGGATAATGAATTTGGTATAGTCAAAGGATTTGTCAAAAATATCTCGATTATTCCGTCTCAAAATGCTGAAGGCAAGAATAATTATGTGGTCGAAATAGAACTTCCCGATGGACTTATGACAACTTATAAAAAAAAATTACCTTATCAGCCTGAAATGCAAGCTCAAGCAGATATAATAACAGAAGATATATCTTTATTAGAAAGATTTTTTATGCCACTGCGTAAAATCTGGACAGAAGGGATGCAATAAATGAAAGAAACGATGAAAAACAATATGCACTTCAATTTTCTCAAAGCAATCAGGCCGAACGCAGAGTCGATAGAGCAAAACTTCGATCTCTCAATCGTCATGCCTTTTTATAAAAAACTTACAGCATTCAAAAATGTATTACCACAGAACAGAAAATACTTTGAACGAAATGGGATTGAAATTGTTATTGTGCTGGATTGTCCCAATGAAAAAGACGAATTAATAGAATATATAAAAGGATACCCTTTTATCAACTGGAGAATTATATACAATGACAAGCCTCACGAATGGAGGAATCCTACCAAACCTATCAATGTAGGGATAAAGCATGCGATGAAAAAATATGTAATGGTATGTTCTCCCGAATCGGAGTTTTATACCGATGCGATTCTTCAAATGAGAACCGCTTTAGCGTACTATCCGCAGCATTATACGGTGGGTACGGTATGTTTTACAAGTAATAATTTTATTGTTTGTGAAGAAAATATTCAGTTATTACCGTTTATTCCGTATGGCAGCATAATGGTTGAACGCCATTTTTTGCATGAAATCGGAGGCTACGATGAATCGTTGAACAAATGGGGAGGTGATGATGACAATATTCGTGCAAGGTTAGAATTATATGAAGTCGAAGAGCTTTATCTGCCGGAAGTTAGATTGATCCATAGGGATGGAGATAAAGAAGCAAATATAAGAAGGACTACCAATAACATGCCTGCCACAGTGTTTAATCGCCTTCTATATCCCAAAGAGGTAATTGTAAATGAAATTTGGGGAGAGGATTTTAACAAAATAATTTATGACTGGCAGAGTAATATTTACGCAGAAATACTGTTGAAGAATTATTTGTCTCAATTTAGGTGCTCCAACTTGAAAAAAGGTGCAACAAAAGTGACGTACCGTAGAATTGTGCTTGTTCCCACCTATAATGAAAAACACCGGATTAAAAGTTATTTAGAAAGCAACTCCAGATATTTTGATGCTATTATTTTACTTGATGACGAAAGCACAGATACAACCTATGAAGATGCTGTACATAACAAACTCATCTTGAAAGTAAAGAAGAAAAGAAAGGAGTTTAATGATCTGGAAAATCGAAATATATTACTAAACCTTGTTTCTTTCTTTAAATGCGAATGGATTTGTTTTATTGATGCCGACGAACTGATTGATGAACGCTACTCGGATTTGGATGGTATGAGTAGAATTTCTTCAATTGACACAATGTTGTTCAACTATATTCACTTGTGGGATTCAGAGGAAGAGTATAATATAGATTATCCATTTACAAATCGGGGAATAGGTCCGAAACTTAAGATGTTTAGAAATATCGGCCGGTCTCAGATAATCTCGAAAAAGGGAAAATTACACTTCGAGCATGTTCCATATACAGGGCAGTTGTATTATGTTCCTGTTTTGGTTAAACACTATGGACACCTTGATGCCAAAGCCCGAGAAGAGAAATATGTTTTTTATGCCAAGGAGGATTTCCTGAGTATCCAAACAAGTTATGATCATCTATTAAATAAAAACCCTCAGAAATCGAAAGTAAAAGATATTAAACTATCCTTAAAACCGGTACAACTATGAAAATATTGTTATTACCCAATTTGCATAAGAAGAAATATGATTTACAGACAATTGCCATAAAGCAGATATTCGAGGATAAGGGATATTTTATTGAAGAAGAAATAAATCCGGCAACAATATATGACTATATAATAACCTTTGACAAAAAGAGTATTAGCCGGATAAAAAAAGTATTTTGGAATAAATCAAAAATAATATATATCACATATACTTCAGAAGTAGCCAGGGAACATTTTTTTAATGAAGCGTGTATCTATAAGAGCTTTATTTTTCTCGATAAAAAGCGTACTCTAAATCTTGTTGGAGCCAATACTAATATTTTAATGAATATGCTTGCTCCTAATTTTAACTCCGATAAGATTACAAATAAAGCTGAAGGGGATAAACCTAGAATTTATATTGATATTGACAATGATATGTTGAATTCGGATGTTTGCTTGAAGATACTTCCGTTAATGAATACCTTATCGGATTATCAAATATATCTATACACAAAAAATCGTACTATAGCATCTTTGAAAAACAAGCATATTAAAATCGTGAAAGATCTGGATGGGATTGTTACTCATATCAATAATTCTGATATTGTTATAGGCTCAGGATATCCGGCTCTTTTGGCTTGTAAGTTAAAAAAGAAAGTAATAGTCGTAGGAGAACGAGGATATGGAGGTCTTGTTAAAGAGGCTAGTATCCGAGCATTTTATTTGAATTTTTTTCAAGGCCGAAATGGGGGCAAATTAGACGAATATATCCCTCTTCAGATTTTACTGCAAGATATTCAAACCATAATAGATGAGCAAGAAAAGCAATTGTTATTGGAAAAATTACAACAATCGGAAATAGAAAATATAAACTCTTTCCTGTCTATATTTGAAGATTACATAACGGATGCAGATGATATAGATAAAAGATATACAATAAACCCTTGTTATAGTCTCAGGGAAATCGACAGGTATTTCTATATAATTGATGTTTATATGGGTAAACAGATAAAACGGATCAATGAATCGGAATGTTTAATTATGATGGAGTTCCTGAACTCAAATAGTATGTCTGCTCTTTTAGATAAGTATCCGGTCGAATACAAAGATGATATATTCAGGTTTGCAGAAGAACTTATTGAAAAAAAATATCTTATTCCCTATGTAGAGTCAGATTTTATCTCTCAAGGGCATCCGCCTGTTATAGAGTAGGATATTGATGGATTTCCAATTATAGAATCATGTGTAAAATTTTTTTAAACTAAATAAATATGCTTAACCCGGGACATTATTATTCGCCTTACCCAGACTTAGCTTATATTGAAGAACATTATTCGGATGATAAGTTTGAATTTTCGACAGAAGCTTTGAATATAGATATTGATGACATCAATATTACGCTGAATGATTTATCGGTATTCAAGCAATTGGTAAAATTTGCTTATGAAAAAAGCGAAGAGCAGTTCTATTTTGCAAATAATTTTTTTTTCAGATATGCAGATGCATGGGTTTATGCAACTATGCTACTTCATTTGAAACCTCAAAAAATAATCGAGATAGGAAGTGGATTCTCCACAGCATTAGCAATGGATGTCAATAAAGAGTATTTCGACAACGATATGGAAATACTGTCTATTGATCCTGATATGAATCGTATGCATGCCATTATTGGCAACCGAGGACCGAAAGTTGAACTTAAACAGGCATCTGTTCTTGATATTAATTTAGATTGTTTTAGAACGCTGAATGCAAACGATATGTTATTTATTGACTCCAGTCATGTTCTCAAACAGGGAAGCGATGTTAACTATATATTATTTGAAGTACTCCCGATTATTAAAAAAGGTGTTGTGGTACATTTTCATGATATATTCTTGTTCAATTATCCTAAAAATTGGTTTACGCAACAGCAGGTTGGCTGGAATGAATGCTATGCCTTGCGGGCCTTCCTCAGTTATAACTCGACATTCAAGATTTTGTTCTTGAACAAATTTGTAACGACATATATGCGGGACGCTTGCAATGATGTATTTCCCGAATTACTTATCGGGCATGGGGGAAGCAGCCTGTATATTGTGAAGAATGGTTAGAGAATATTTTTATTGACTTATAATACTGTCTAATAACCAGTTACGATAAACTGTGTAAAAATAAATGACTTCAAATTAAGATAAATGTCGAAAGAAAAGAATAGAAATGAGATAGATGTCGATAAAGAAATAGAAGTTCTACTCTGAAGAGTTTCAGAAAGTTTCTGGTAGAGGATTTTCTTAAATTTTATGCAATGGGATTACCTTAACTGTGATTTTTCTTATTATTGTTACCGGAAGTGACAAATTCAAATACCCTGATCTTATAACCTCTTTGATTACCCTTCTGGGGATTACGTCTGGCAGAAATGCAGACATAGCCTAACATTATAGCAGAGGATATTTCCCTACTCTAACGATTTTAAACCACATAGGAAAATTTGAACTGAGGAGGTAAATAACTAACTCATTGGAAGTATTCAGGATAATAGAATTATATTTATTGAATCAAATGAAAATAAAGGTAACTACAATCGTTGGAATTAAGGATGCCAGTTAACTCAAGGAAAATTTATCTGTGTTATGGATAGCGATGACATAACCATGCTCGATCGTATTGAGAAACAGGTTGGCTTAATGGGGAGAATTTTTCTATTCTTACTTGCGACCCCTTTTTGGAAATGACAGGAGGATACCGAGGCATCTGTACCAAACCTGTAGATTATTCTGTTATCAAGTATTCGCTACTGAAGAACAATGTATTCTTTCACCCTTTCCTGATAATAAGAAAGGATGCGTGGAGTCGGTGGATTACTATTATGAAAAGTATTACTATTCATCTGATTATGAAATGGCTTGTAAAAAAGCTTTGCAGGAACAATTATAAACATCCCTGATATCCTTATGCCATAATATATACATGAAAAACAAATATTATCTGCACATCATGTAAAACAAATGGAATTTGCAAACCGCATACGGCTGAATTATTTCAATATTCTTCTTAAATACTTTTTTTAGATTTCCGTAGCTGAATTTTCTACTGATTTTGGAGCTTTTAAAAGAAATATTATTGTAACTAAAAAATATTCCTTCAATCTTTCTGGTAGTGCATTGTCGTTTAAATTCAGTATTATTTTAATAATCCAAGTAAAGTTTGCAAGTTCGTTTCATTCTTGCGGTAGGGTAAAGTTACAGGTTGTATAAGTGCTGTTTGGTAGCAAAGCAATGTTTGTCAGCGAATAAGAGTCGTGATTGAAATTATTTACTATGCTTTTTGTTACCTATCAGTATTCGGCAACTTGGCACTTAACGATTTAGCAACGGAAATACTATATAATTCCACATTGTTTTGATTTTTCAAAACAGAAATTTAATGTAAATAAACTCATTTTTAATATATTTCTAAATTAACTTCTGCATTCTGTTTTTGATTACTTTGGGGGGATTATTCACATGGGAAGCATACCTTCGCAACTACCATGCTCACTGAGTTAGCTTAGAGAGCGTATCTAAGATGCTTGGGCATACAGATGTCAAGACCACTCAGATATACGCTAAAATATTAAACCAAAAGGTAAAAGAGGAAGTTAATCTTGTAAAAGATTCATTCAACAGTATGCAGAATTGTTACAAAGGAGGCTATAGTGAATTTGAAATTGTAGAATAAATCTATTTCCTTTATTATTATATTTTAAACACCCTGATACGAGATGTTCAGGGTGTTTTTTAGTTTTTCCATGTTTTGATATAAGTTGAATGAAATTCCCTCTTATATACTTTATTCACCTTTGAGAGCCTTTAAATAGTTATCTTAAGCGATTTTACTACCTCTCTGAGTGTATATCCCTTCAATTGTGTAGGATTGTTGTCTATCTGCATTTTTTATTCTTCTGCCTTTACTTGTATTAGTGGATATTTGTAGAGGTATGCATTTTTTTATATCAATCGAGTCAATTATTTTTATTCACTACAATAAATGAGGAGGCAAACCTTTTATTGCAGATAAATAATTATTTATCAATTATTATGATTTAAAAAATAAGAGTGTTACAAACATATAAATATTATTTATACTACAGTAGGTATGTGATAATAAAGATAATATATAAAGTGTATAATCTAAACAATGCGTTGTATTTTTTCAATTATTAATATTTATGCATTAATTTTATATTTAATTAAAATAATTTGCAATTGATTGGGTTATTTATTGTAAGAATAAAATAGAATGCGCTAATGATAGTAGTTCAAGAAATAATAAATGAAATATTAAAGTGAAAAAAAGTCTTCCCTGTTTAAATCATAAGATCAATTTTTATTGTAGTATAATTGGAAATTTGCATACCTCTACAAATATCCTACAAGCTAATGAGATCGGGAAGACTTTCTATATTGAATGAACTATTTTATTTTTAAGTAGAAAAGAATTTTGTGTCCAGTTAGCCTGTAAATGTACAATAAAAAAAATAATTACCCAAAATATACGGCATATCGTATGAATTAGTTTGATATTGAGGTTATTACATTCTTTTGAAATTATGTGTTTATGGCACTTTCGGTTAAATATTAAAACCATTTTTATTTTTGGGCATTAATGTATTTAATATTCTTGTAGATATATTTTCCTTATTTGATTTATATTCCAAGGAATTACTTTCTTTGTTATATCTAACAAGTTGGTTTTCTTTTAGCCCTTCTGACGTATTAATTTTACTTACCTTGATTGTCTTGCCATTATAGAGTTCGGTTACCTGTTCAAACGATAGTTTATCTAAAATCTTTTTAGAAATAGTTTCGTTAAATGAAACAATATTTTTTCCATTTGAAATTGAATCCGGTATGCCATCATAAAGACATGCATCTTTATCCTTAATGGCACGTAAGTACATCTCCGGAGTACGGTTCTCTATAGGAACCCAGTTAATATACTTTGGTTCACGTTTCATAACCTCTTCACATACTTCCTTTATCCTTAGTTCTTCCGGAATAAATGGCAGGCAAGCACTGTTTTTCTTAACCGCTTCCAATGCAATGTCTCCATTTTTCACTTTATCATTCATATGGAATACGATATCCAGCACCGTTTCAGGGTTGTTTTCTTTTCTTATTGCTTCTAAACATAAATCAGGATAAGGTATACTTGAAAAAACACCTATAGCCCTAGCCCCTACTTTAGTATAATTATTAATAGCAAGTTCTGCGAGTTCCCTGTCCTTAAACTCTTTAGGAGTATAGATGAAACTTAGTGGATTCAAGCCAATTAGTTCTTTATAGAATTCTTTTGTTTTTAGGCTGTCAGGTATTCCGTTTATAGCTTCGACATCTCTTATGATTGCCTCTAAACAAATCTCTTTTTTTGTGTAGCTTTCAGGTAAATACCTCAATGTTTTCGGATTCTCCAAAATTGCGAAACTGCAAAAATGTGGTGTCATTAATTCTTTAGGAACCATTGAAAGACTATAAATATCATGTTTGGCAACTTTATATGCAATCTCACCGGTTATACACTCGGGTTTGATCAATTTCATGGCTTCTCTTATTTGCCCCTTTTCGATGCTTCGGTCTATTACCTTATTGCACAAGTCATCATATGGCAGGTGTTCAATTATTCGATAATCCTTGCTGTTTTTAACAGCCTCATTACAGAGATGATTTGACTTAAATTCTTCCGGTACATACTTAAGTGCATTTCCATTTATTTTTATAGCTTCAAGATAGAAGTTAGCAGTTTTTAGTTTATCAGGAACATATTGCATGGCGTGATAATTCGTCTTTATGGCATCAATAGACATTTCTTTTGTTCTAAAATCTTGGGGGACAAAGCCCAAAAGCCAGCCGTTGATTTTAACAACATCTATGCACATTTGCTTGTCTTTTAACATGTCGGGTATATTCATGAAATTCTCAACAGAGAAGTCGACTAATGCTTTAGCAATATCCCTGTTAATTACACTTTTGTTTTCCGAGATAGCCCTTCCTACATCTTTGCCTGTAACAATTGTGTTTTTCAGCTTTTCTATGCCTTCCAGACAAATATCAGGATAAGGAATGTATGCTAAAGGCAGACAACTTTCGGGGAAAGAGGTAGCTGCTTCATTCATTGCTATCAGGCAGATTTCGGGACTTAAGAATTTCTTATTAACAAACTGTATTGCTTCGTAGTCATTTTTTACTGCAAGTAAACAATGTTCTCCGGTTATTTTATTTTCGTCTATATACTGCAATAAAAGTCCATTTTCTTTTAATGCAGCTTCTATCATTTTATTGCTTACCATTTCCCCCGGAATATATTGGATGCTATCTCTGTTGTATATAAAGGCAGCGGTGTAAACCGCATCTGTTCTTCTTTCTTTTGGAAGCCCGGACAATGGTTTTCCCATAACATAATTAATATCAGCCTGTTCTTCTTTAGGTAAATATTTCATCATTTGTCTTACACCTTGTGATTGTATATCAAGAAAATTGAATTCCAATATGATTGGAAATAAATGCGGATTCTTTTCTATATCTTTTAAAATTGACGCTAAAACCATTTGACACATTCCTTCGGTTTGTAGATTCTTAGGGATGTATTTGATGTCCTGATAATTTTGCTTAATAATTTTTAAACACATTTCATCAGTCTGAATGTGGGAAGGAATCCATTGAATATTTTCTGAACCGGAATCTAATGCAGCTTTACAAACAGATTCAGTTCTTTTGTATGGAGGAATTAAATCAATAGTTGAATCTTCATTTATTAGCGATTCAATATCTTTTTTCTGTTGATCAACCAGTTCATTCAACGTAAATTCTTTAATCCTTTCTTCTGTAGGAATATCTAGTTTAATCAGCAGAGCCTCTAATGCTTTAGGATCACTTTGATAGTCCTGATGAACTACTTCATCCCATTCATAAATTTGAGAATTACTGACTAAGAATGGCAGGTTTACAACTCCATCCTTTTGTGAGCTTACAAGTAGTCTATATAGCCATCCCTGAGGTGATTCTTTTTCTTCCGTTAATCCGATTTCTTTTAATTTCGCCAAGGTCTTTGTCGGATCTTCAATTGCTATTTCTAAGAAAAAATATATGTTATCTTTATTTACATTTTCCATGCTGATATTCTTTTATAGTTTAGTACCTTTTTCCATTGATTTTTTTGAAGAAACATTCTGCTTAATCAACTGGCTCAGTTGTTCAGATTTATTAATGAATCTGAAATCCAGGCAATTAGTCTCATAGTTATATGAGATATTTACTTTTTCACCCTGTTTGACTTGGGAATCAGTATATTCGATACTTACTTCTTTTCCGTTATAAAGGTCTTTTATCTGATCGAAGGATAACTTATTGTCAATTTTCTTTTCGACCATCTGATTAAAGTTGTAGATATTCATGTATTTGTCTTTAAGAATACTTTGGGGTACATATTTTTTTAGACTATCATCTTGTTTTATAGCTCTCAGGCAGATTTCTGCTGTTCTTTTATCTTCTGGTAGAATTAACCCCAAAGCTTGTGGGAATTTAGTTGTAAGTCGATAACACGCCCTTAGTGACATCGAAGGTTGGGGAATATGGTAAAAGGGATTGACCGATTTTGCCCCTTGAATCACTTCTAGGCAAATAGCCTCCGTTCTGAGATGGCAGGGGATATCCGGCAGGACACTAGGGTCCCGCTTTATGAGTTCTGTTACAATCTCATCATTCATTACTTCTTTAGGAATCCATTTTACTAATTCTGTTGATGGAACATCTTTGAATTCGTTATTAATAGCGTTCAAAATAATATCAGGATAGGGTATAGCTCTCAAAATATCTTGAGATTCAATATTTAATTGACTTTCATCAATAGCTTTCTGACACATTTCTTTGGATTTATACCTATCAGGAATAGATTGAAGATTATTAGTATCTGCTGCAAAAGCCTTCTGGCATAAATCTTCGGATTTAAAATTGTCCGGTATAAATTCAATAGCGTAAGAATGTATTTTTACTGCTTCAAGAGCTAAATGCTGATTAAAGGCTTCTGCCGGCATTGCAAATAGAATATATCGAAAGTCATTAGTTTCTTTATATTGCTTTAATAGTTGTAAGCAGGCACTTGGGTGTTTTGTTCGACTTACGATTGAATCTATATATGCCGGATCATCGGTCTCTTCACGTGCTTTATTATATGCTGCCATACATACCTTTTCTGTTCGTAATTCTTCCGTTAACACTGAAAAGAAATTTGAATCGTTTTTTACAGCCCTTAAGCATGTATCTTCATTGATTTTTTCATACGGAAGATCATATATATGAGTATTATGCATTTCTAACAACCGGTCTATTCTTTCATCTGTAAGCATATATATGGGAATATCCTCAATATTCAAATGATGACTACGAGCTGCTGCCATACAAACCTTATCGGTTCTCCTGTGAACAGGTATACTGCACAGGGCATACTCTCCCACTGATTCAATATCTTTGTCTTGTTGTTTTAGTACATCTTTTAATTTGTATTGGGGAATAGCTTTACTTTCGGGTATACATAAAGCTGAGAGTAAATCTTTAATAGCAGTATTACTACTAAAATTTCCGTCTCTTTTATTTTGTATTAAATTACTACAAGGGTATACTTCATTCTTAAATACTAAAAAAACGTCTGTTCTATTTTTAGTATCCAGATTTTCAGATTTATGAAAGAAATCGAACCCCAGCTCTTTAATCTTATCAAAACCATGTTTACGTTTATCTTTATCTGCAATCAGAAAATAACAACCAGAGTCTTTTTTATCTATTTCGCACAAATAATCCTGAATGTCACTGCTTTTATAAACGGGAATATCTTCCGTTTTTTCTTTTATATCAAATAGTTTTAAAAGAGCTTGTTTTTGGTTATATTCCTTCGGTACATTATATATTACCTTATCGAAAACGAATAAAAGGTGGTCATTATCCAAGACTTTTAATAGATCTTTTGTTAACCATTCCTGAACAGGACCGGACTGTTGGGCAATTTGCATATGGTCAAAAAGCCTTAATGATTCTACAGGCTGAAGGTCCAGTTGAATAAAAAAATATTTCCTGTTAATATCTATGTTAGATTCCATCATGTTTTTATATTAAAACCCTGTCATTAATAGCTTAAACAACAGGGCTTAGGGTTAATTACTCAATTTCCTCTCCCCGCATCTCTTTGTGACTGGGAGTTAAATAAATACGAACTGATATCCAGCAATGTATTACAAACTGATATACAGTCATCAAGTAATAAATTGCATTCATGAGGCTTCCTTCTCTTCCTTGTTGTCATAATTAAAAGAGAATGACAAGTTGAAGGTATTGCCCAGATTGTCAAAAAAATAGACATCGACT
This sequence comes from Dysgonomonas sp. ZJ709, assembly GCF_011039195.1. Classification (NCBI taxonomy): domain Bacteria; kingdom Pseudomonadati; phylum Bacteroidota; class Bacteroidia; order Bacteroidales; family Dysgonomonadaceae; genus Dysgonomonas; species Dysgonomonas sp. ZJ709. The sequence continues at coordinate 70,377 of NZ_JAAKEM010000017.1, read as the reverse complement.
ACCTGTTGTTCATCACTTTGAGAAGTGTAATACAACCTGAATGTTTCTTTAGTCAGATCGTATGTGTCATTTGGCAGAAACGCAGCTGCGTCATCCATTTTTAAGATACCATCTCCGTCCGGTTGAAAATATCTCAAAAAATACCTGGTATCTTCATAGTTGCCGGATCGTTCCAATTGACACCTGATCTCTGCTGTCTCACCAACCTTTAATTTTTTCGGGACAGGTAAGTGAGTAACTTTGAATTCATAAGACTGCTTAATATCAAGACTGTCGCTACAGGCACATGCGATACAGGCAATCAGTATCGCGTAGATTAAATAAGATGCAAATTTTCTCATATCTTTTGTTTAATATTGATTTAGAAAAATCGGTCAGTGACCTTAGTTAATAATAAATTTGACTCCTACACTTAACTGAAAATGAAATGAGCTGAAGTCGGAAGAAGGCAGGTAACGTTCTCTGGCATTTAAGAGCAGTACTGTCCTGTCGGTTATATAGGTTTCTATCTCAAAAGTTATAGCACCTCCATATAGAAAACTATCCTTGTTTTCAATTCTAGCACCGTCCTTTAGTAATTCCTTTCCCTTGTTTATTGTTTCATATCCGGCTAATGCCGAAGCACCTATCGAGAGAAAAACCGTTTTACTTTTATCCGAGAAGAAATTCAGATAATATCCCCCTTCACCTGTGAACTGAGAAACAGGAATGAGCATATCCTTGTACTGATTTTGCTTTTGCAGGTATTCTCCGCCAAAGACCCAGCGGTTTCCATTTTTTGTATAGGTTGCCATAGCAATCCCTATGGAGAATGCCTGCCCATCACCTTTAGAGAGTTTAAAACCATCGACAGCACCAAGTGTAACCTGCATACCCTTTTGCCCGGGTAAATAACGCTGGGCATGTGCCTGTCCGATAAGGACAAGGCACATTGTTAGAACCAGAAGTAACTTTTTCATCTTATCTTACTTTTAATTCATTGATTCTTTCAGCCCTTATCAGATCTTCATTTTCTATGACAAATGACTGATGACGTCCACCGTTTTGCTCATATACATCTATTACCAGTTGTTTACCGTTTGGAATAGTAATCTTTTCGATAGCGAAAACAGTTCGCTCGGTCGTATTCCCATTGACACGGGTCACATAGTTGTGTGCCCTTAGAGGAACAATAACTGTTTCCTGAACAGCAGTGCGTTTGGCTACCTTCTTATCGACGATTTTTATGCGGATAAAATCAATATCATAGGGCACATTCGTAGCGTTTTTAATCTGAGTATGTAAGTACAGGAAATTGTCATAGGCATAGATTCCCTTGAGTAGAAACTGCATGCCGAATCTTTTACTTCCAATGTGTTTGAACAGGCGTTTATCATTATCATAGACAGATTTCATAATCAGGCTCACTAATTTGGGAGATTCTTTTCCTAACTCCTGTAAGTAGATATCAAGGGAATTATTGGGCCTGTTCACGGCTTCTCCGTCATGCGTAAAATCCTTCATTTCAATATTTAGTTTCTGAGGCTCATCCGCATATTTGACATTAAAAGAATAAAAACTTCCTTCATCGGTAATGACCGAGAAATTGGTTTCAGTGCTAAAATCCCGGATAGCAGCTTTCAGGCGTAAAACATTATTTACCCCGTCTGCTTTACCTGCCACTAAATTGGGTGAACCCAGATCGACATAAGTAATGGCAGAAGGAAAAATAACATGCACGGTTTTATCAAAAGTAACCTCGATACCAAAGGGGGGAATCATACGGTCAAACATAACTTTACGTGTCAGTCCATAATAGAGGTCTCCCGAAGAAGGATTGTTTCTAGTATTAAGTTCTTCGCCCGGAAGAATCTCTGTTTGCTCGTTTGCTGTATCTACCTGTGCGAATCCGGATAGACAGCAGATCAAACATGCGAATACGATAATTAAATTTTTCATACGGTTTAATTTTTAAATATTTAAAATGATTTTGTTATTGTTTATCGGGAGACAGGAGCAGATTATGTCCTGCCTTGAGGTTAATTTTAATAGCCCTGATTTTCTTGGTGAAATACTGGGATACCCCCTGAATAAGCCCTTTACTTAGATCCGAGGCAATTTGTTCGGATGTGCTTTGGGTCATGGTAAAACTTGTACCGACGCTATTTCCTGCACTGGCTGCTATTTCTTTGAGGGCATCTAGTTCCATGGAGCTTGGTACATATATCCCTTTTGTACCGTCCAGATCATATATCGTTAGTTTTACAGGAAAAATTGCACCTTCAAATTCAATGGAACTGATAGAGATATTCAGTCTTTCTCCTTGTAATTTAGCCTGACCTGTCAATACGGTATTTTTATGAACTACACCATTTTCCACTTGTATGGGTTCTAAAAGTCTCAGGAATACACTTTGTCCGTCCATGATGGTCTGATCTCCATGCACACAGGCTTTTATGGTATTCTTTTCGATTTCCTCCTCCACATTTTTTAGCGAATTGAACCCCATATTTCGTGGCTGGTCATACTGGTAGAGTAACTCATCATCACTCAGGTTTTGTCTAAGTGAAGAAACAGTCCTGTCCTTTACCTGCCTTACTACCGATACACTAACCTTATCCCCCGAACTTTTTGCAGGTGACTTTAGAATCTTGTTTTTCATGTCTTCCGCACTAAGGCCTGACGGTTGGGAAGAGGCATATTGCACATCTGTACCGTTCTGAGGCATGTACTTGGCTGCCAACTGATAGGATTTCTCCATAAGAGCGACCTGTTCATCCATTACAGACTGTTTACTCTCTTTTTCATTGAGCCTGGCCTCCAGTTCCTCCAGTTTTTTCTTCATCTCGATCTTTTCAGGATCATCTTTAGGCTGGGTATAAAAATTACCCAAAGTCCTGTTAATATCCTGATAAGAAGATACCGAGTTATGGATGGGAGATTGTTTAGCTACTGTCGGAGCAGGTTTACTACCTGAATAATCTTCCACCAGATCCACCTGTTCTGCTTCCTGCTGTTTGTTTGCCAGCATGGTCGAATAACCGTCCAGTGCGATCACATTATCCTCGCGTCTTGAATTCATCTTATCCTGCTCGTATGCATCCCTTTTATCGCCATACATTTCACCATTGGTTGCAGAGGGTATTTCCTCGTTGAATCCGATCCCTTGCAATTCAGTTTTTTTGTCTGATTCAGAGGGTGCGAATATCAGCCACATACAACCGGCAAATACCAGAAACATGATACCAAAAATGATATATTTCTTAAGCTCTTGATTCTTTTTTTGTGCACTCATAATACTTCAATAGTTGGTTCAACATGATTTTTATGCTATCCTGAGAGAGGCTATCGGTTGTCAGGGCTTCCTTATCGGACTCTATTTCCGTATCGAGAGCCTTTTCAACCGAATCGGTTTCGTCAATAAAATTTTCTTGCTGTATTTTCAAATTCAAACTTTGGTAAAAGCGTTCGAATTCAAGTTCCTTTTCGAAGAACTCCCGGCTATGCCTTTCTTCAAAACTGCAAATACTGCATATGATCCAGAGTTGTGCCAGACAGTATACAATAAGCAGGTTGATTATCATACCTGTCCGTCTTATAATTATTTGTTCATCAGTATATCTCATAATTGTAAATTTTTAAAAATTAATACTATCAGTCTTTTCAGACTTCACTCTTGACAGCTTCCATTTTATGCTGTCAGTTGATTTATTCATCGTTCAGCACCTCCTTTTCTAATTGGGGATCAAACCTGAATTGTTTCGGGTTCAGTTTTTTGATATGTTCTATCTGTATCAGCTCGTTTACAGCGTTTTTTTTGCCCAGATTGTAAATAGAACTGAAAGTAAAATAGAGGTTTATAGCCGTAAAGACGATAATCACTACAAGTATGAATATGAGTCTTTTGTCCGGGGTTATTTCGCCACACCAATCCTTAATCTTGTCCTGAATTGCATACCGTATTTCCCTGATTGTTTCTTTCATGGCTTTACCTTTTGAGTGTACGGATATCTTTATTCTCCTTTACTTCAAATCCTTCAATCAGATAGCCATGTGCATTTTCATCCGAGCGTGCCGAGTTCATCAGTTTACATTGAGTAATCAGACTTCTTTCGGTAATATTACTTTCCCGGATAATCATCTGTCTGGCATAGGTCAGCACATCGTAGGGATAGGTGTTGAAGTCGCAAACAATACTGTCTATCTGAATATTCTGAATGATATTTCCACTGATCAGGCGGTTATAATACCCTTTTTCCGACAGGTCTTTATAGTAATTGTACGCACTTTTATCAGAGAGGGCTAAAGCTCGTTTGATGTTACTTTCGATTGCACTTTTTTCCGGTGCAAGCGAGAATAACAATTCGTGGAACCTTTTTACATGTTCACGAGCCTCTACGGGGCGGTTCTGGGATAAATCCTGCGAAAGAGCAAGCATGAGCGATTTACCTCCGTCAAGTACATAGATTTTTTGCCTTTGCTGTTCTGCAAAACTGTAGGCTGCATAAACGGAATATCCGGTTATTACAGCACACAGGCAAATGAAGACAATAGCAAAAATGCGAAGCTGTTTAAAGCTTGTTTCGATGTTTAATAATGATTTAAACTGCATTTAATTTTGTTTTAAAATGAAATAATTATATTCTAAGATTTGGGTGTATCACTATCAGAGGGTTTGGATTTGTTTCCCTTAACTCCATTGATCATAGACCTTGCTCCCTGCATCAATTTTCCTCCCACAGCACCTGCACCTTTGGCTGCACTGCCGGCCATATTTCCTGCTGCCGCACCTGCCAGGCCACCTGCTACAGCTCCGGTCTTAATAGCCGTATTGTTGATACTTCTGGACATTGCACCGCCTCCTCCCGACTGTACTATCCAACCCGCAACTGTTGGAATGGTAAAATATCCGATAATGCCGATAATCATAAAAATGATGTAGATCGCATCTGAGGAATCCAGTGAAAAATTCGGATCATTCTGCATTCGTTGAATATCATTGGTTAGCATTAATACCTGAATTTTAGCCAATATGGTACTGAATAAGTCGGATACCGGAAGCCATAAATAGACCGATATATAGCGTGAAATCCAGGCTGTAATAGAGGATTGAAACCCATCCCAGACACCAACGGCAAAAGCAATGGGACCCAGAATAGCCAAGACGATAAGGAAGAATGTGCGTATAACATCAATGACCAGTGCCGCAGCTTTGAATAATAATTCAAGCAAATCCCGCATGGCCGTTTGTAACAATTTCTTGAATTTAAACGCACCTCTTTCAATATATAAGCCAACTTTAGTTCCGACATCAGTTACACCCAATGCACTAAGTTTCTCTTCAAATACGGCATCATCGACCAGAAAAGCGGTCTCAGGATTCTTCCTTTTAATTTCATATTCAAGCTGATCCCTTTGAGCGGCATAGTTATTCATATCAAAGGTCTGAGTTTCCATCATCTTATGAGTTCCCTGTACAATTGGGCTCATCACACTGTTTATTGTACCTAGTACAAGACTTGGGAAAAACATGATACAAATTCCGATCACCAATGGTCTTAATAATGGAAATATATCGATGGGTTCAGCACGGGCCAGCGATTGCCAAACCCGGTAAGCAACATAGAACAACGCACCGAGCCCTGCGATTCCTTTTGCAATTCCGATCATATCACCACACAGGGGCATCATTTGTGTATATAGATCCCGTAGAATCTGATGCAAATTGTCAAAGTTCATGATTACCAGTATTTTTCAGTTGGATTACCATAGAGTGCAGTAACACGATCAGTTTCACCTTTCTTTTTTGCACGCAGATAAGAAATTCCGATATTTTTATTTGTGTAATATTGTACCAGATTTCTGTATTCCTTCATTCTGTCATAAGAGTTATTTACCACATCAATCCTGTCTTTATCAGCCAAAGAGAGTGTTGTAATGTTTACCACATTTTGTAATTCCTGTAGCACAATATGACTTTCTTCCAATAAAATGGCATAGCCTTCTGCTATTGCATTCAGCTCTTCAACCGAGTAATTGGGGTCGGATAACATCTTTTGGAAACTGTTTACATAGATGTCCGAAATATCTCCCACCATGAGTATTGTCTTCTGAACTTTTTGAGCATCACGGACTAAATTACTGACGGATTTTAAGGCGTCGTAATACTCTTTTCCTTGATTATAAACCTTTTGTACCTCGCGAAAATTGTTGATCATATTAGTCGCCGTGGTAGAAGTCTGTACTACCTGACGGGTCGTGTTTACGATCCCCTGTGCTAAATTAGAGGGGTCAAATACGGCCCATTGTGCACTGATATGCGTTGTGAAGAGCACAAGGCTCACGCACAACATGATAATTCGATTTTTCATATTGCTAAATTTTGATTGTAAATAATTGATTTAAATCGCTTCTAAGTCAACTGACTTAGCTAAAAAACATCTATATTCTGATTTACCAGTGTTTTTATCAGTTCGTATGATTCCTCATTACCCGAAGGATTCATCCGATAGAATCTCACCTCATCACGATTGAAAATATAATTTCGGGGAACACCATAGTCTGACCCGTATAATTTCAGATTGTAAATATCCGTCAGGTCCGCCATACGGTTTGAAGAAACAAGAGGAAGATCCCAGTAATATAGATTGAATATGTCAGGGGTAAATATTTCCCGTTTGAAAGGATAATCCCGAAAAGTCCTGTAACCGATATCAGCACCCGAAACACGATCCTGTTCCAATACCCTGAACGATGCTTCGACAGCCATAGCAGCTTCGGGATTATAATTCCACCACCTGCCATCCTTATTATATTTCATGGATAACCGAGCCGAACCGTAAGCTAAAGAACCTTCACCTGCCAGTCCTGTACCCATTCCTAAGAAATCCAGCCATACGTGTACATCCAACGGTTCAAATCTCGCTTCTATCACTCTATCTTCAGTTACCATAAATCCCCAATGCGGCTTATCGGAAATCTTTATCCCATGCTCGTACCAACCCTCTAAAAAATAGGACTCATTTTCCTTAGCATGTAATATACACTCATCTCCATAGTTGAATTCACCCTCCGTCATCCAGTTATCCAGAAAAGCAATTCCACCATAATTATAAGCTAAGTAGACAGTGTATCGTTGCTGAGCAAATTCGCCAGAGAGTTCAAATGAGTTTTTAGTTCCTGATTGTAATTTAGCGGAAGAAGTCGCCTGAAAGCTGCGTGTTCCGTTTTCGGTTTCAATAACAAACAGTAACTCTCCCTTATCGATAGATTGACAAGGCATCAAAGCCCTGTAAATAACACTCGCACCGTCATCGAAATACCGCAACATTTGAATATCAGACCTCATATTGTCATCAGGTTTATGCAAATAACTTGTATCGGCAAGATTAGCAACTCCTATATGAAATCGGTTTTTAATAGTAACCCCTTTTACTTTTTTCTCATCTTCGATATTTAATTTAGCTTCAACCAAAGCCATCTTATGAATAAATTCCAGATGAATCACCTCATTACTTTTACCTTCCTTATACATAGTCATTAACAGGTCACTAGCCGTATAACGGGTATAATCACGCTGATCCGGTTGAGCATCAAAACAGAATGAAGTTTCTATATTTTCGGTGGTATACGGATAATACACATAGAAATCCAAGACCTTGTCTTTTGGAAATACGATCTGATCATTAATACTTACCGCCTCAAAAGTTGCTCCGTTATATCGAAAACATTTGTTGTCGGCATAATTACCGGTACTCTTTAGTACTCCTGTTTCTGACGATAGCCGTTCCACGGCATACACGCCGATCAGGTCTCCTTCGGTAAAATGGGTATCGGTGGATTTTGTCGCAGGCGAAACACTGAAACTCACGGACTCATTTGTCACGGCAGCCTGTCTGGTTTCAAATTCCTGTATGTTATTATCACAGGAAAAGCACAACAGGCAAATAAGATTATAGAGAATAGTCCTGCAATAGATTACTGATTTCATAATACATTTTTTTAAGTAATTGGTTAAAGGAAGAAGGAGAGCATTAGAAATAATGCTCTTCCTTTTCCAAAATACGTTAGTCTGCCAAGCCGACATTTCCGGTAACACCACCAGTCCAATCAGTTATGTTTACATTTCCAATATTTAATGCCGAACCTGTAATAGTTACTGTATAGGTGTTCTTTGTACCTGAACTCCATTTTGTATTAGCCGGAACTTTCCAAGTGTAAATGCGGTCATCAATGGTAAATTTGAATACAACATCGCCTTCTGCACCTGTGGAATTAAGAGGCAGTACAAATAACTTAAGATAAGCAGCTTCATCACTTAATAATTTCTCGGTAATTGTCATTAGCGGAAAACTATCGGAAAATGCCCCGAGATACGCCGCATTGTTTTTTTCTTCAGTATTTGTTATTACACCTGTTGAAATATCCATCGTACCTTCACTGTATAAGACGGTTTTCCCGGTTGCATTGGCAATTTCAATCCTAGTCAGTTTTCCGGGCCATGGGTAATTGGCTTTACAGATATTAAACTGCACCATAGCCAAAGTATGCTTCATTGTCAGATTAACTGTCGGATTATTTTTATTAATGGCCGACTGCCCCGCAGTGTGTGTGCCATACATGAAATCCTGTTGTGCGGCGTTATCTACTTTGACAGATTTACCATCGGTATTGGAACTGCTATACGGATAATAAGCATAAACAGTAGCATTCTCGCCCGTAAGCCGTACCACCGGTGTTTGTGCCCAAGAACTACCGCTAAATATAGAGCGTACATTGGCATTAAAGACATAGGAATCATAATTGTTACCCAAAGAACCGGATGTAACGAACAAGCCGATATTAGCGTTTGGCAGAAAAGCAGAAAGAGGAGTTGCCCTTGTACTAACTGCATCGATTGATGTAACCTGCGTTTGAATTTTTAGCTCTGTACCATCAGCCTTTGGCTGTGGATCAGGTAGCTCATCATTGTTACAACTGCTGAAAGTAAACACACAGGCAGTCAGTGCTACCAGATAAAATAACTTTTTCATAACTTAAAAATTTAAATTGTTTTAATAAAATTGGTTTGGTTTATAAATCAGTACTTTATACCATGCATTGTATAAAGCCACGAGTTATCATTGATTAGAGTTCGATTTCTCCCCAGTCTACGGAGTGCCAGTCGGTAATAGCTATATTTATACCCATTGCCGTTAATCTGATTTCCAATGTCAGATACATGGATGCACCAGTAAATCCGCTGAATAGCCTTGTCAGATCTATGTTCTCATAGTATGTTTTTCCGTCAGCTAATTCGAGAGACAGGTTCATGCTTTTTTGAATTTCTGTTTGTCCCTCCTGTGCCGGGTTTACTCCGAATACCCGAAGGGTCGATAAGAAGCGGTCTTTGCTTAGCTTGTTTGAATCAAAGGGCAGTATTGCAGATGAAGGCATCGCTTCCATTAGATCCAAACTGTATGTAGTTGCCACTCCGCTGAGTTCTCCGGCAACACTTTTAACTTCGGGGAATCCATTACTGCTGACAACGAAATTCACAAAGACCTGACGGACATAGGATTTGGGAACCAGTTCACACAGAGTCAAATTATCAGCAGATACTTGTATAGCTGCTTTAGCCGCATAAAGGGTGGGAACCTGAACTGTATAGAGTTTATCGTCTTCTCGGTTTACAGGAAGCTCTACCTGAGTCGTCTCAATGTTTTGCAGTCCGGTATAAGTCAGACTTTGATCATGATTATATGCAAGTACTTTGTAGCCTGTTGCAATCATATCTGTCAAAAGGGTATCTCTATTGAGTGAATAATTTTGTACAGCAGATTCAGAAAAGAAACCTGTTTCCATGAGTGCCGGTTTTTTATCCCCCTCCAATAGATTCGCCCAGTCGAATTTGACGTGAACATTGCCTGTAAAGGTGCAATCTTCCGAAAAGTCGATCATGCTGCAAGAAGTTAGCATAAGCAGGCTTAAGCAAAAAAATGATACTGTTTTAATTCTCTTTTTCATATGATTTACAAATTTTTAGAGTTCGATATCCTCGTCCTCCTGATTAAAAGAATAAGCCTTTATGAGCTTTTTTATTTCGGGGTCTAAAGCTCCACGCCAACGCTTGGTGGAATCCAGTTCGCAGGCTCTTTGGTAACGCCTTACAGCTTCCTGTTCCTTTCCTAATCGGGAGGCAAGAATAGCGAGCAGGTATTCTGAATCTGAAGATTCTTTTTCATTTATGAATAGGGCATAAGCTCCCTGGTCATAGCCCAAAGACATCAGGCAGATTCCGGTATTCCAATCAGCGTAGTCCGTTAATATCCGGAGTGCCTGAGAATATTTGCGTTTCTCCATCAGCTTGATAGCATCTGCATACACTAAGTCCGGTTCTGTGGTATGAATGGTGTCTTTTATCATTCCTTTACGATGAACGTGAAATGTAAAATCTACGGCTCTGAGTTTCGGGTATAGCTCACTTCGAATGATTTTATAGTCTTCCGGATAGCGGTTTCTAATCTCCGTTTCCTTTTTATCGGGATCAGCATTCTCAGCGATTATGCCCAGTATGGCTTCCTGATTTGGAATAGAAGTAGAATCCCGGATAAGGTTGCTTAATGTTTGCCAGTCTTCGCCTTTTGAATGGGTAATCAGCATTTTGTCTATAGCCTCAATATCCGTTAATGATGTCAACAGAAACTTCTTTATGGATTCTGCTCTTGATTTTGATAGCAGTAGATTAGAACGATACGAACCTTCAGGGGAGCTGGTAGCAGCCAACGAAATGCTATCCATTACGAATTCGCCTGTTCCTGTCAGGCCTTCAATCATTTGCTGTACCTTATCGATCTCAGTCCTGTTTCCATTCAGATTTATATCCAGATCCGATTTACCTACACCAAAAATAATGTTGGCCCGCAGCGAAGAACTGGCTTTACGTTCAATGATCTTACGCATATACCGGGGCGTCATGTCCAGAAATTGAATCATAGATGATACCGAATAGGTGAGTGTATCTGATACGGGAAGCTGGTAATTCATTCCCTGTAGAGTGTTTACTTCACCGTTCATGTATAACTGCATTCGTTTACTGTCTTCATCGGCAGCAAGCTCCTGATGATAATAGTATTCAAAATTGCCTTTATTGAATATGATGCTATCAAGACGTGCATTCGGATTCTTTGGAAATTTCACCAGCTTTTCAAACATGGCTTCCTTACCGGCTATCAGCCTGTCATTACGTTCGATTAGTTTAGTTCTGTAATACTTTGTCATCAAAATGGCTGAATCGGAAGCAGTAACAGGACGGTAATCATTTACAAACTCATACCTGTATTTTTCATGCCTGTATTTTCTGATAATGGTATGATCCGTTACTTCCCGAAGTAGGTAAAACTGAGGAATCAGATTGACCAGTTCGTTATAACGATTTCCATAAAATTGGCTTACATGCACCGTATCACGACCAAAGACAGCATAACGATCTTTAATATCATCAAAGCCTAATCTTCTGGCAAGCCATTGCCTGCTACGATACATTTTGGCATTGAAAATCTTATACCGGCTGTTTAAACGATTAATGTAATTCGTGTAATGCACATAATCCATTGAATCTTTGTATACCCGATTGTATTCCGATTTTTCATAGGCTTTTATGTGTTTATTAAAAGCTTTCATGTTCACAAAGTGCCCATTGAAAAGGCTGTCGGGAATGATCTTACTTAAGTAATTATCATAAGCTTTGTAACCTGCCATACGCATTTTATCAAACTCATCGCCGGTAATTACTAAATCATCGAAGGGGATATGTTCCTCTTTTTTGATTAGGAATGGTGTCAGGTTCAATTGCCACTCTTTATCGATCAGCACTTCAGGAACAGTAACTATGAAATCAATATCTATCTTGCCGAAGCGTTCGGGAATAGACTTTAATTTTGCTGTTACTGTAACTTCGCTGAGTTGTACCGATAATTGTTGTTTGCCCTCTTTATCCTTTTCGGTTTGAACATAAGTGGTTACATTGCCCAAATGGTCTTTCATGTCGATCACAGTCTGTTTGCCTGTTTTCTTAGGCTTTTCAGGTTCGGCGTATTCCACAGGTAAACTGATATTTGCCCGTGCACTTTCATCCAATCGTTTCACTGAGCAGGCAGAAAACAAAAGCACACATAGTAGATAGCATATTCTATTTTTCATCTTATTTGAGTCTTTTAATTTTAAAATAAGTAGATCAATGAAATGGCTATTTGGTTAGGTATCAGATACCACCCGTTCTCATCTGCTAGCTTCTTTCCACACTCTTCGCATTTGTATTTCGTGTAGTCAGCCCATATTAGCCCGATGCCGCCCTGAACCTCCAGATTCCATCTGGGAGAAAGCAGGTAAGCATATCCGGCACTAATCCCCCCACCGAAAGCCAGTCCTTCATACCTGTAATCCTTCCAAGTGAAATGATACTTCGATCCTATTGCATTAACACCGACAAAACCCCTCACATAGGATTCAAGCATCCAGTATCTTACCCCGGGAAGAACAGAGAAGTTCTGTATCTTTTTGTTATCCTTGAAGACAAACGGATTATAGTAAACGGGTAGATGTACCGACCATTTACGGTTCAGAGTCATACTTGCTTCCAGATTCAGCGTTGTTGTTCCTAATGCCGGGATATTCGTGCCCAACGAATAGAATTGGGCACGTAATCCGGAGGTGGAAAGACACAGTAGGAGAAGAAGAATGTATTTTAATACGACAGTTCTTTTCATAATTTGAGCCTTATTATTACTTGTATTTAGTCTTTTTTACGTATATAGGTTGTGCGTTTGAAAGTAAGCATAGCTGTATCATCCCAATCGTCGGGCCCTTCGTAATCCAGTACGATTTCTTCACCCATCAAAATGAAAAATATTCTGCCATAGTCATTACTATCCAGTTTAACTGAAGCATATTCAATTCCCTGTTCGAAATCGTATACTTTTAATAAATACGTCCCTTTGCAAATTTTTGAAATGAGAATATCCGGAAGTTGTTTTTTTGACCAAGGAGTCCAATGTCCGCAAAGAAGTTCAAATTTTTGTTCTTGGTATTCTTCATCCAATCTCTGTTCTTCTAATTCTTTCTCCGTATACTCTTCGGGATTATCAGTATCGCCCATTACTTTTAAAAACTTTGCCATCGATAATTCAGCAGCAGTTGTTTCAATATCTATGGGGGCTACTAAAGTCTCTAGTTGAACATTTCCTAATATCCTTGCAATTTGGGTTAGGTGATAAGCCATAGATTTTACTTGTTCTTTACTGTAATTTACATTCATAATTTTAATTGTTAAATTGTTACTTTCGATTTAATTTGATAAACTTTTTAGTTTAGATACATGATAATATCTTCAAATATTATTTCTTTTACTCTCGGCTAATTGCTTAATAGCAAGCTCAATATTGCCTCCCAGCTTTTCGCATAACTGGAATAATTCGAGTTTTTCCGTTTCTTCAGTTGTATACGTCAGGTACTCTTCAACACTGACTTCTGTGGCATATACAGCCGATTGTACACCTCCTAAGCCGATCCATACTTCTTTGTATTTTCGATTCGGGTTGTTGTCCATGTTGATCGATAGGATCTGTGCTTTCTCCTTATCGGTTAGTCCCAACATCTCCTGTATGGCGTCGAATTTATTGATGTATTTTCGCTGATCGAGCAGAATCTTACAGTCCGAGTTTGTGATAATCGCTTCTTTGACAATAGGTGAGTGAACGATGTCATCGACCTCCTGCGTGACGACAATAGCCTCCCCGAAATATTTCCTGACAGTTTTAAACATGTATTTCAGATAGTTAGCCATGCTGTCTTTGGCAATAGCTTTCCATGCCTCTTCCAAAAGCAACATTTTACGAATACCTTTTAACCGCCGCATCTTATTGATAAACAGCTCCATGATGATGATAGTCACCACCGGAAAAAGAACTGGATTATCTTTTATGGTATCAATTTCAAAAACGATGAAGCGTTTATTTAGTAGGTCAAGCTCTTTATCCGAGTTCAGCAGATAATCGTATTCACCACCCTTGTAAAATGGAGCCAGAACAAAAAGGAAATTGGCAATGTCAAAATCTTTCTCCCTGACTTCCTGTTCTTTCAGGCTGTTGCGATAGTCTTCTTTTACAAATTCGTAGAATGAGTTAAAGCACGGAATGATCGACTGGTCTTTTTTGATTTTCTCAATAAACTTACTTACAGCGTTGGATAGTGCTACACTTTCTGCTCCGGAGGATTTTTCATGTTCCTGTTTCCAAAGCGTTAGTATCAGGGTCTTGATTGATTCTCTTTTTTCAATGTCAAAGACACCATCTTCGGTAAAAAAAGGATTAAATGAAATGGGATTTTCTTCCGTATATGTAAAATATATTCCGTCTTCGCCACCTGTTTTCCGATTAATCAGCTCGCAAAGTCCCTGATAGGAATTACCTGTGTCAACGAGTACTACATGGGTGTTTTGCTCATAGTACTGTCTTACTAGGTGATTCGTAAAGAATGATTTACCACTACCGGAAGGACCCAATATAAATTTGTTCCTGTTTGTGATTATACCTTTTCTCATAGGTAGATCGGAAATATCCAGATGTAGGGGTTTACCTGTAATCCGGTCAACCATTTTTATCCCGAAAGGAGACAATGAATCCTGATAATTTGTTTCCCCACAAAACAGGCACAAAGCATTTTCCAAGAAAGTATAGAAAGATTCCTCAGATGGGAAATCAGCCTGATTACCGGGTATGCCTGCCCAGAAAAGAGCAGGAAGGTCAACCGTATTGTGTCTGGGTTTACATTCCATTAGAGCCAGTTGTGCTCCCACATCATTCTTTATCCGCTTCATCTCTTCGTAATTATCAGACCAGGAGATGACATTGCAGTGGCTGCGTATTGATAGCAGGCCGTAAGAGTGTGCTTCGTTAAGATACAGTTCGATCCATTCTTTGTTGATTTGATTTGAACGGCTATACCTTGATAATGAGTGCATATTACGTGCATTCTTTTCAAAGCGTTTCAGGTTCTCGGCAGAATCATCGATAAAAATGTATTGATTGTAGATGTGGTTGCAGGTAAGCAAAACACCGACTGGGGCAGCAAAGGAAAGACGGCAATCCGATCTGTCTGTAGACAGGCGTTCATAGCGAATGTCCGTACCGACAGCGGATGGTAGGTCTTCCACATCTGAGAGGGTATGCAGGCATAAATAATTACTGCCGATTCTCATTTCAGCCGGATCAAGATCCATATCCATCAGAGAAGTTGTATTCTCCTGTGACAAGGAAAAATATTTTTCTACAATACCTGCTTTTTCATCCGTTCCGACAATATCATCCGTTTTTAGCCTTTCGAGTTTTAAAAAACCGGAGTCGTTGATGATCCTTTCAAACTGTTCTACCGTTTCCAGAAAGTGTAAAGCAATTTCCTTATCCTGCATTTCTTTTGGTACAAGGAATCCCCTGCAAAGTGTATTGAAATTACTTTGATGGCGCATTCTGTCTTTTGTGGTTTTTGTCAGGAATAAGTAAGAAGTGTGATTTAAGAAGGGTCTTTCGTTGAAATGTCTTTCAAACGAACGGTTTAAAAAACTCAGGTCGTCCTTTTGAATATCCGGATTGTAGTTTTCCTCAATAAACCAATCCTGTTTATGCACGATGGAATAATTGGGAAGTACCTTAATGGCTTTTAACCAGGCAGCGTGCATTGCTTCATATTCGGTCGAAGTAACGGTAAACAATTCGGGCAGAGTAAGTTTGAATGCGACAGTTATATCCGCATCCTTGCTGATTATACAATTATGTTCAACTGCAAGCAGCGGGAACTTACTCTCCAGAGTAGCGGCTTTAAATGTATTTCTCATACCTGAGTTGATTTAATTTGTGTGAATAATCTTTTGTAAGCCATACGGTTGATAATGTAGCGGGGGTGATTTTTCAAAGCCATTACTTTCATCAGGCCATGTTCTCCATATTTGGCATTCAGCATAAAAGTTAGCCAGACAAGCACTGAAGCAGCTACAATTCCGAAACCGATGCAAATCCATTGATTTATACCAATCAGATAGGTAATGACAAATACAATGAATACAGAGAGTAGCCCACCTGCAAAAATGAAAAGGTATTGAGACTTCAAGCCCTTAAACTCTGCGGGTTTTCCGATTCCTTTGTTAATTGAAAATTCAGCCATAGGTTTAATTTTATAGGAAAAATGAGCGAAGGATGGTTGCAGCTACAATAAGAAAGATACAGGCTCCAAACCACGACGCGGCGGTTTTCGATGTATCGGGGTCGCCGGACGAGAATTTTCCGTAAACTTTGACGCCTCCGATCAAGCCGACGACGGCTCCAATTGCATAAATCAGCTTTGTGGCGGGGTCAAAATAGCCCGTTACCATAGTTGTAGCATCGGTAATTCCCTGCATGCCATTACCCTGTGCGAATGCACTTAATGCTGTTGTTAATAATACAGCGAACACAATAATTTTTTTCATCTCAAAAACATTTTTAATTAATACTAAAATGAACTTCGAGATCAAATATATATATGGTAAATGCTTGAATAATAGGTGTGTCCGTATGTGTGTGCATGTGTCCGCCTAAGTCCTCTTGGGACACTTTTTTTAAGGCTTAATTACGTCTGATCGATTGGTAGGAAACTGATAATACCATATGACGGAATAAGAAAATGTGCCTTTAGATTTAATACGATAATTTGGTTTTTAGCTAAATTACTTACTAAAAAACACGTCACATTGAAGTATCTTTTAGTAAACTAAATTGGAGGTGTTTTACCCGAATAAAAAATTTATTCTTTTACTCTAATTAGCAATACATAACTCTAATTTTATTTGTATCTTGACAATAAATCTTAAAAAATATACACTATGAATGAGAATGCTGATATAAGAGAAGGAAATTGGGTTAATGATAAGAATGAAGGACTTACAGAAGTAAATTTGCAATACCTGAAAGATATTGCAAATGAATTGACAACATTTAAGCCTATTTGGTTGAATGAATCGATTCTGCTTAAAAATGGTTTTGAAAAAAAGGGAAATGATGATGGAATGCTTATGTTTCATAAAAGTTGTGTGATATCGCCAACTTCTATATATACAGGTAAATTGAAAGAATACCCTCTGTTTATCTTTAATTATAAGCCAAATGAACCCTATACAAATTCTTATTATTTAAGTCCTGGCAATTACTTAATAACTCTCCATCAATTACAAAACATTTATCAGGATCTTACAGGATTTGATCTTGTAGTAGACAGAAATGATATAATCTTATAATTCTAATATGTATACATCAGAAAATATTATTTGGATCAAAAATGTAAAAAGAAAAGATGGTTTTGAATGGGCATATGGAAAAGATAGCAAGATATTAAACTGGTCAACAAAACGTAAAGGCAATGCCATAACACCTAAGATTGGGGATATCATTATTCTTTTTCAGAAACCAAAATTAATTAATGGGGTAAAAAATAACAATGTATTCCTAACACACTTGGTTTCTCCAATTTCTAATGATGTTTTAATAGACGATGAATCAGAAAAACATAAATGGTATCGTGAAATCGAAGTTGTTGCGTGTGCAGATCCCATGTTTATGATTCCAAAACCTATCAATCTAAATTTCACAACAGTAAATACCGGCCTTTCCTATTTGATACAACATATTGGGAATAATAAACTGTCAGAGTCATTACTGCAAGAGACCATATGGAATCTGTTTACTCCTTATTTAGTAAAACAGGATAAAGAAGTATTAAGTGATGTTGATGCTGATTTGATAGCTGGCTTGTCGAGGCTGGAAGACGAAGCCTTAGAGGGACAACTGGATATAATAGAACATATTAATAAAGAGGTGTTTAATCGCAATGCTGTAATTGTTCGAAAAGCAAAAGAAGAAGCCCTTAAAAATGGAAATGGGCGTATTCTTTGTGAATGCTGCAAATTTGACTTCTTGAAAGTATATGGGGTTCTTGGTTACGGATTCATAGAATGCCACCATAAGATAGCAATAAGAGAAGGGGAAAGAATAACCCGCGTAAAAGATATCGCATTAGTCTGCTCTAATTGCCACAGTATGCTCCATCGGATAAATAATGATGGTCACCATTACAGTATCGAAGAACTCACATTATTAATACATGAGCAAAAGAATTTAATATGAAATATTCGGTAGAAGATATTTATAAGCACTCAGGTCAATTTGATAAAGTAGTGAATGTGGAGACTAAGTATGGAAGTGAATCCAGAAAGTTATTTAGCAATTTTATAACAGGCAGTTTTGTATATACGCCAATAGAAAGAAAATCATTGCAAGGTAAAATTGATGATGGCTCTCCGGATAGAACAGATGGGTATGTCCGATTTGATGAGATTCTGAATCAACTATCAGATGATAAAAAAGAATTACTTAAAAGACAAGGTATTTTAGCATCGGATATTGAAGAAATACTCCAATTAAAAAAAGTTGATGAAAATCAGTTTATTAAAGCTGAAGTTCGTGAATTACCCAAGCCGTTAGAAATACGGATTAACGGAGATGATTTCGAGGATGGAAGAATAACTTTAGGACTTTATTCATCAATGCTAGAGAGTGGCTATGCATTATGTCCTTTTGAAAAGGATGAGAATTATGCTTTGCTTCTAACATACTGTAAAAATCCGGTTCTAAAGGAGAATATTTACAATGCAGTTGCAGATAAAGAAACAGGTGAGCTCCCCATGGGACTGAAGTATAAGTTATTAAAAAATAAATTTTTAGCTGAAGGGTTAACAGAAGCTGAACAAGCTGACTTCACTAAAATACTTGAATCGATAGCCATTGAAAGAGGAAGTCAGCTAAAGAAAGAACTTGAGAAGTCTACTGAAAAATATAAGGAAATTGGTATAAATTATGCAGATGAGATTACACGTATAATGGCTTTAACCTCTGTTTTTGAACCGGAAAGGTTAACGCATAATAAACTTCCTGTTTGGTGGGATTATGAAAGATTTATACATATATATATCAGGCATGTTTCGGATTTACAGGTTGGAGAACGTTTTGAAGCAAAAACCGTTTTTCAATATAAATTTAAAGATATAAAAACTGTAGTAAAAAATGTATTAGCTTCAATTGAGGAGGAAATCCAAAAACATTTTGAGCTGAATCCTGAAAAATCTTTTAAAAGACAGGGTGAAATGAGCATTTATTATCAGGGTGATTATTATGCTGTAGATATTGCTCCCGGTGGAAGGCTTATGGCTTTTTATAAAAGAGTATGAATGTAGAGTAAATCTGTCTTATTAATAAAAGAAGCCCCAATAGCCGAAAAGGCTACCGAGGCTTCTTTTGTTTTGATTTGTATATAATATGTATTTCACTTGTAGCAACTTGTGGCTACTTTATCTTTTTTTCGAGATTTTCAACTTTCTCTAAAATTGATTTATAGAACTCAGCATCTTTTTTCAATTGTTCTATTTCCTTACTTTGTTGTATAGAATACAATGTCAATTCCTCTACTTTTTGAAGCAATTTCACATTCATATCATGTAAAGAATAGCCGTCAGATTCTACTTCAGATGCTGATGGGATATCAGGCAGTCGATTATTGGTTTTGATATAATTTTCTACTTCATTCAAATCCATCAATTTATAATCCTTATTGAAGACATGATCAGCCCAGGAAGATTTCGGTCCTATGGAATAATCTTCGGATAATATACCACCGGTAACAAAAAGAGCGTATTTGTTTTTATTAGCTTGGTTAATAATTGTCGTTTCCGATTCATTAGTTCCTCCTCTATATATTACAGCATAACCTTCCGGATATAAGCTGATTATGCCTTTATTATAAGAACCGATCGTTAATCTGTGATTACTTTCTGAGCCTACCCAAAAACGATCATTGTTAGATCCGGCTCTAATCTTGAAAATACCTGGAGTATCTTTAAATGATAACTGAGAACGAAAAGTACCATACAGATCTAATGTTTCACTAGGATCGGTTGTTCCAATACCAATTCGACCACTCGCTTTAATTGTCATATGAGGCTCATCTCTACCATCTGACAAACCTTTATTGCCACCTGCAAACTGTAGATCAACTCTTGAAACGAATCTGGCCATTTCAAAGGGAGTGTAAAATATAGGATATGAAACATTATAGACAGGACGTCTTATCATAAATTCGGGTTCATAATTCCTATCCAAATGAAAAGTTATTTGTCCGTTGTATATATTACTATTAAACAAAGCAACCCTATTATAATTGCCATTCCATGTTAACCCACCTTTTTGTCCCGGAAGGAAAAAATTAGCTGCTTCATAATCTGTAAATGGTGTAATTGGAAGATCAGTAGAATCCTTCTTATTCAAATCGTTTTGAGCCGAAACAACTGTAGGTAAGGAGATTACTAATAAAAAGATAAATATCTTCAATGCTAAGTATTTAAAGATACGCAAATTAAGATAATGCAAAATATTTGTTTTCATAACTTATAATTAAATGTTTTAAAATGCTTTTCAAACAATGAGAGTGAAAGGTATTTATTTTAATAATCATATCTAATTATTAGATTTATCTGCTTTGTTTTTTTCAAGATTTTCAACGATCTTTTTCAAAAGTTCTATTTCCTTATTTTGTTCAATTGAGTATAAAGTCAACTCCTCTACTTTTTGTAGCAACTTCACATTCATATCATGAAGTGAATAGCCATCAGCTTCTACTTCAGATGCAGGTGGTATGTCAGGTAATCGATTATAAAGATTTATAAAATTTTCGACTTCATTCAAATCCATCAATTTATAATCCTTATTGAAGACATGATCTGCCCATGTTGCCCTAGGTCCAATAGCATAATCTTCAGATAACACTCCTCCTAATACAAAAAGAGAATATCTGTTTCTGTTAGTCTGGCTGATAGTATTAAAACTATCGGCGTTTCTGCCAAAAACAATAACAGATCCATCAGCATCCAATCTTATACGTCCTGCATTATTTGAATAAAGGACAAAAGGATGATTTGTATTTGTTCCGATGGAACCTTGTCCTCTATTCCAAAAGTCTCTTATCTGTACTCCTATGTTACCTGCTGTGCTGGATAAATTAAATCCTGCACTTCCTGCTACAGTAAATAAATCATGCAAAGCAACAGTTGAAGTACCAATTGTTACCCTCCCATTTGTAAGGATTGCCATATCCGGAGCTACACCTCCATTTGGTAATCCTCTGCCACCTCCTGAAAATTGCAATTCACCGGCTCCTATAATCCTTGCTGTAGTCCAGGGAGAATGAAGTACAGGAAATGCAGTTCCCATATTAGGGCGACGAAATATCCAATCAGGATTTATGAAATTCCTATCTGCTTGAATAGTTAACTGCCAGCTAGGGCCATTTCCAAACCAACTTAGTACCCCCCTGTTACTACCACCGTGAAGCCTATTTGTTAAGCCTCCTCCATTCACAAACCAATAATCATCAGCATTGTATGATCTTTGTGCTGATATGAATTCCGGTATAGAAAATACTAATATAAGAATGAATATTTTTAATGAAATAAACCTTGTAATTCCAACTTTCGAATAGTTTCTTGAAATATTTGTTTCCATAACTTATAATTTATTTATTTTACTTTTTTAATCATAATCAAAATTAGCTCCATCAATTGCTGTAGCAGTAGCTCTGGAAAAATTAGTATAGATATCTCTTCTTAATTCATAATACTTGAAAGGATGTACATGAATTTGCTTCAGTAAAAAATCATCAGGTGCATGTTCATCTCCCACTTCAATCATAGTATGTCTATCTGTGGGATCAATCATGTCTTTCATGTTATCTCTTTGAAGTGTATTTACACCGAAGAAAACCGGAGATAAATAATTTTTAGATTCACTCTCAAGGTTAGTCTGAATCCAGAAGAAAGCAGAAGTAAAATAGAATTTCACTGTCCAAGAATCCGGCCTATAGGTAATAAAAAGCGGATCATACAGTGTGTAATCGTAATAATCGATTAAAGAACCTACATTATACCTTCTGAACATAATTGTATTTTCTTTATAAAATACTTCGAGGTACTTTTCCGCATACTGATTATAAAATGTATATAATTTTCGCGTAGTGTTTATAGGGTCAAATTGCATTTTGGCTACAATCACTAAACCGTCAAACTCCGTTGCACTACTTCCCCATTCTAAAGGATAAATTGTAG
Source organism: Dysgonomonas sp. ZJ709 (assembly GCF_011039195.1). Classification (NCBI taxonomy): domain Bacteria; kingdom Pseudomonadati; phylum Bacteroidota; class Bacteroidia; order Bacteroidales; family Dysgonomonadaceae; genus Dysgonomonas; species Dysgonomonas sp. ZJ709. The sequence goes on along the minus strand of NZ_JAAKEM010000017.1, from coordinate 48,185 downwards.
CAATTTTTGTATCGGCATGTAATCCCCAAAGAGATAAGGGATTTAACGGTGTATCATAGTCATAAGGTCCTCCTTGGGCTGACAAAGGGTTACTGCTAAAAATAAAAAGAACTGTCCCAAGTATCAATTTTAAAATATATCTATTCATTTGCAGTTTCATAACTATTGTTTTTATTTAAAATATCACTTACTTGTTTCCATATATCCGGTCTGTCTGTTGTTATTACCATTATTTTCCCATAAGGTACTGATGCCAATGAAAAATGATCTCCACGCATATCCTGGGTTACATTTTTCATATTCCAGACTCCCCATCGATTTACAACTCCTCTTGCTCCTACAGGCTCTTCAGAAAAGATTCCGGGTCTCAGCCCTGTCTGAACATATACGTAATGTAATAGATTTTCATAATTTCTACCATTTCGTGTAAATGACTTTAAATAATTGTCAGTTAAAAGCTTGAAGTTAGTTTCGATTCCTAATAATTTTGTACCGGCTTGCTGATGCCATGTATCTACAAAAACCAAAGCCTTATCCATTGCATCCGCAGCATTATTTGGTTGTACCATTGGCCAGAATAATATCTTGGTAGTTTCTTCCTCAGTTAAAACCGATAACACATCCTGATACTGGAAACTTATCTTAAATGCCAGATAGTCCAGTGCATTTTTCTCTTTGGCTATATCATAGCATCGTTTGAAAATTTTGAACCAGCTCGCCTTGCTCTGCTCGGGTGTTACATCGCAGTTGGCTACACATTGCCCATCCAGATTCCACTGAATAAGTTCTTTGATATCAACTAGCAATACGATTTTGTGATCCACCAGTAAATCCACCACGTCCTCGAATCTTAAATAATTAAAGTCACTTACCGACTCGTTTCGCCTTCTGAGTTTCAAATCTTTTACCTCATCAAAATTTTTGTTAAATAAGAACACTGTATTTGGCCCTTCAAAGTTTGATAACCTATGCATATTATAATCATGACTGATTATCAACTGGTCATCTTTAGTAATCATTACATCCGTTTCAAGAACAGGAGTCATAGTGGGAGTATTAATGATGGCTTCTCCTGAATTTTCCGGAGCTGATTCGCCTAAATCGAATCCCCATAGTCCTCTATGTGCAGCCAGTACAATGTCCGATCCCTTTTCAATATCAGGGCTTTTAACGGCATTCCATGCAGAACAAGGGAACTGATCTCCTAGCGTGGCATCATAACAACGATGTCCGGGATTGAATAAAGGATTAACACCAATGTAGCCAATTCCCGGAATCTTAACTTCGGTCATCGTGGCATTTCTTAGGCTGATTGTTACTGTTACATTAAATGGTTGCTGTAAGAAAGAATAAGGACGTACAGTACTTCTATCAAAGTAATACCTGTCAATACCTAACGCAGAAGATTTGATATCTCTGCTATCCCAGACAAGCGGGAAATATTGACCGGAAGTGCCCAGATCGGCTCGTTGATACTGCACTGAGTTTCCTGCAAATTGTGCCGTCGTTACATTTGAATACACTTCATAGATTGGTGTATTGTACCTGGTTTCAGTTACTCTGATACGGATCTCCCCGCCTGAATTCACTGTACCAATAATACCTCCACTAATGTCTGATTGAGGTCTGAAGACTTTTTCAAATGAAAAGGTTTGATTGGAGACTTGTGCATGTCCCCAGGGAACTACGATTAAGTAAATTACAAGAATTAGTAATCCCCTCTTTAAGTAATAATAAAGCAGATTCATGTTTCTAATTTTTAGTTAATGACTTACAATAATTAATGAAGAAGAAAGCTGTTGTGTTATATTTTAATTAATACTAGTCAATCTTATATTATTTTCAGCCATGTGGCTCGTTTTAGCGGACTATTATTTGCTGTATTTTTGTAAAAGAGTAAAGTTTACTGTCGTATAATCGTATAAAGAGGGGGTATTAGTCAACCCAATTTTAGAAACTTTCTAAAAATATAAAAAAATATTTAATTAATAAACTTATTATTACTGTTTTTTTAGAGTTATTTATCTTATATTGAATAAAATAGGATCAATAAAGGGTTACGATAATGTATTAATTTATTGTTAAGAACAGAAATGAAAATAGGAAAATAAAAAACACACGACTTTGAGACCTTAGAATATGAATCAACATATGAAATATTAATACATTCGACTATATAAATTAAAGAACATATCGACAGTTAGAACTTAAATGGTTTGAACTCAATAAGCCGGACTTTAAGAATAAAACTCCTTTTACTATATGATAGATAAATTAAAAAATAGATGTTGAGTTGGCTGCTTGCGGAGTTATGTTAAAAAAAAGACAGACACTATAGAGTGCCTGTCTTTTATGAGTCTTATCTGGTTGTATCAGTTGTTACCTGATTTTAATTTTTCCAATTCTTTTCGAAGAGCTTCCATTTCTTTTTCAAGTTTCTTGTTTTTTGCAGATTCAAAATTTAAATCCTTTGAAACCATTTTAAATACCCGTTCGGACATCCTATTTAAATCTTCAGTTAGTTTTATGTATTTAGGGTCAGTTCCATAATTATATGTATAGTTTTCCTGATTGTTCGCGATATATTCATTTTGATTGTTATTACTAGACGTATCGCCATTAGTCATTGATGGAGAAAATGTAGTAATTTCAATGACGTATTTTTCTAGCATATCATCCGGCTGAATTTTCTTGAAAACTTCAACAGGTAGATTAAATACATTAGCTACCTGTTGAAGAATTTTATCGTCAATTATTTCCTCTTGTTCCAGATTATGGATAGCCTTCTGAGTAGTATTTAATAGGATGGCAAGTTCATCCTGATTCTTATCGTACAATCTTCTAACACATCTGATATTATGCCCATGATGTGTTTTTTTTTCCTTCCTTTTAGCTGTTTCTGTATCCATAACACTATATTTTTAGTTTAAATCCGATTCTCATCTGCAATTTACTATAAAAATAGTATATATTTTTCAAGGAGAAATATTAATCTCTCAAAATTAATAAAAAAATCTGGCATATTAATTGGTCTTAAGCGTAAAATGCTGATAAACAGTGAATATTATTTCATTTAAAAGATGATTTTATCCCAATTCCTATACATATTTTTGTTGCATATTTAATCTTACAATAAATCTAATAATAAAAAAAGCACTTTTTATATCAAGAGAGAGGAGAGCAATTCAATTTAAAGCCGAGACTTTTTCAGGTTTCACATATTAATAAATAATCACGACATTACTTAATTATAGTCAATATAAATATACTAATTGCCTAAATGTTGTGAGACCTGAATAGTCTTAAAAACAATTGCAACCAATTTGTTATTTAGGATTCTACACGGAAGTTATTTATATAAAATGTATATAATAACTGACCCAGACAGACACCTTACTATATACAGCGTGTGAATCCTGAATAGCTAAATTGTTGATTTTTATAAATTAAAATATAGTATAAAACATGAAGTAATAAAAGAAGCCTGTAATTATACCATATTCAAACTAAATATAAATTCAGCATAACCTTAATTGACCGGTTACCTATCCTCACCTTTTTTGCTAATTTTTTTCTTTAAAGAAATTAAGAATATCTATGCAGAATAATAAAACAAAAGAAGATGAACGGGATTTAATTCTCCGCCTAAGTCAAGACGACGAGGAAGCATTTCATGCACTGTATGTTCTTTATCGAAATAGGATCTTTTTCACTGCATACAATTTCATCAAATCCAAGGAATTTGCCGAAGATATATACCAGGAAACATTTACTATTATCTGGCAGAAAAGAAAATATTTAGACCCTGATACATCTTTCTCTTCATTTATATTTACAATAGTTCGCAATAAAATATTTGATCATTTGAGAAGCATTCGTATATTTAAACGGCTGCCTGAATATCTATTATCACAGTTTGCGGATACTGAATCAGATACATACAGTCACTTAACTACTATTGAACTGCAAGGATTAATAAAGCAGTCGGTAGATAAGCTAACCGTTCAGCAACGCATGGCTTTTATAATGAACAGGGAGGAAAATCTCTCCTACCGGGAGATTGCGGATAATTTAGATATTTCCATTTCGAGAGTCAAATATCTGATATCCGGTGCTTTAAAATCCATAAGGATTAATTTAAGTAAGTATGGCGTCCTGTCAGTTTTATGGTTTTTATTCACAGCTATTACTGATTTGTCTGTCTGAAAATTTTAATCAGCCACTTTCATTCTCCATTTTCAAATCCGATAAAAAAATCAGATAACGGATATACCCGTTTATAGCTATTTTTTCGTCGGCAAAAATAGTGTCGTGTCCTTTACGCCCTGTCAACTATTTGCTGTTAAATCTTCCTCTTTCCCTTCGGGCGAGCGTATTTAACAGTAAATAGCTGCCGATGCTAAACACGCCACTTTGCCTCCACCTCGAAAAAATAGCTATAAAACGGTTAAATATGAAAGAGAAACAAGATTATCATAAAAAAACCTGATAACACTCCGGCATATTAAAATATGTTAATGTTTTAGACTTTTTATTGATGTCTCCGTATAACGTATAAACAGGTAAAAATTAATAAACAAACAAAATTAGAATCAGCCATGAGCGATACCAAGAATAAAGCCCATATAGAACGTTTCCTAAGCGGAAACTATTCAGAAGATGATATGCGCAAAGTTATCGAAGATATTCAGCGGGATGAAAACACCGATGTTCTGGACAAACATTTAAAAGATAAATGGATGATCAGTGAAAACTTTGAAAATACGCAGGGAGAAGAACAGGAATATTACAATGAATCGACCCGGCTACTGCGTAAGATAACCCGCAGATACACACTTTTACAACGTTCTAAACGGTTAATTACTGTTGCAGCCTCAATTATGGTTCTACTTTCTGCCGGTTATCTTTATACCAGATACCTGACACCGGTTAAACCAAATGAGATTTCATATATAAAAGAAACGACTACGATCGGCCAACAAAAACAGGTTACACTTCCTGACGGTACAACCGTTATACTCAATGTCTGTTCACAAATCGAATATCCTGAATATTTTTCAAAAGACAGCAGACGAGTCAACCTTACAGGACAGGCTTACTTTCATGTGGCAAAGAATAAAGATAAACCCTTTATAGTCCATACTGACAAATTCGATGTCAAAGTACTGGGAACAGAGTTTGATGTAAGAGCTTACTGCGAAGATGAACAATTATCCGTTAATGTGGAAAGCGGCAAGGTACAGATCTATATGCCCGAATCCATGACGCGGCTGGTCGCCAATGAAAAACTTATTATCAATACCCACAATAATAACCATTATAAAGAATCGGAGAATAATAAAATAGCCGTCTGGCGTTCGGGTAACCTGTTGTTTAATAAAACACCCATCCGGGAAGTAGTCAAAGAGCTGGAAAGAGTATACGATTGCAAAATTAAATTCAGGGAAGGACAGACTTACGATAATCAGATCACAGGAGAACACTCCAATAAGAGCCTCGAATCTGTCCTGCAATCCATCGAACATACCTCAGAAATACATTATAAACTAAGTAACAACAACGAAATCCTGCTCTATAATAAATAGAGTTTTCTATTCTATAACCATTTAAAACAAATAGTCATGAAAAAAAATATGAAAACAGCACCCACTTAGCAGGAACAAAAAAGGAGCGTTCCCGAAAGAACGCTCCCCGATTTTTGCCGCTAATCATTTATTCCGGATCGCTAAATATGGATAAATGGTTGCAAACACATTTTAATAATTTCGTCAAATTATCAAAACATAGTAAAAATATGAATTTTTTATTAACAATTGGGATAAAATCTTTACCAAAATGTAAATTTTTATCCCTACTGCTTATTTTAATATGCAGTATCAGCTTAAATACCTATGGGCAACAAGCTCCGGATAAAAAAATTACCTTAAATACTAAAAACGATCAGATAACGGTAGTTTTTGATAAAATCTCTCAAATAACGGGCTTCACCTTCTTTTATGATGAAAACGTCATTGAAAATATACCACCTGTAAACGCCGGTTTTTCGAATGTAAATCTAGAAGAGGTGCTTAAGAAACTCTCCGTTCAAACCGGTCTTGATTTTGTGCTGAAGGAAAAAACTATTACTGTCAGTCGAAAGAAAGAGGTCGCATCTAAAGCTAAAGAGGCAAGCCAATCCAAAAGAACTGTAACGGGCGTTATATCCGATGCGAAATCAGAACCCATTATTGGTGCATCTGTGTTAGTCAAAGGGGAAAAGACGGGAACTATTACCGATATTGATGGTAAGTTTGCTATAGAAGTACAAACTGATGCTTCACTTGTTATTTCCTATATCGGCTTTTTATCACAGGATATTAAAATAGGGGATAAAAAGCATATTGATATCAGGTTGTCAGAAGACACTAGGCTGTTGGATGAAGTAGTTATTGTGGGCTATACCCCTATGCGTAAAAGTGATTTTACAGGTGCATTAGCCAATGTCAAAGCCTCCGAATTACCCTTATCCTCTCCGACACTGGGACAAGCCCTGGCAGGTAAAATTGCAGGTGTACAGGTGTCACAGGCATCAGGTGCACCGGGTGATGGCGTAAAGATAAGAGTAAGAGGAACTAACTCCCTGTCTGCAAGTTCCACCCCTCTTTATGTTATTGACGGTTATCCTGCTACCGAGGATGTAAATATTAATCCCAACGATGTAGAAACTATCGACGTGCTTAAAGATGCTGCATCCGCAGCTATCTACGGTTCACGTGGGGCAAGTGGTGTAGTACTTATTACCACTAAAAGAGGAAAAAGCGGTAAGGCTTTGATTGAATACGATTATCAGTTCAGTGTGCAACAGGTTTCCAAAAAGATCGACCTGCTTAATGCAGACCAGTACAGGGACTTGGTTATCGAAGCAAGGAATAATTCGTATCGCGACCTTGCTGAAGCAGCTGGCAAATCATGGAATCCCTTGGATGACAATGCTACACGTGCCTCCAAAGGGTTTGCCATTAATCAGGTAGGTATTCCCGAAATGTTTTTTGATTTTACCACAGGCAAACCCGTCACATCCAAGTACAATACCGACTGGCAGGAAGCCATTTTCAGCAATGCACCCATGCACAGGCATAATATCGGTATCAGCGGAGGACAACAAAACCTCAAATATCGTTTTAGCTTGGGACATCTCGATCAAGATGGAATTATCGCACCTTCCAATCACAGAAGAGTAAACGTAAGGGCAAATGTAGATGCTGATGTAACCAGTAAATTACATATAGGAGTCAATTTCTCGTTTGATGATATCAACAACCGTGAGGTACAGGCTTCAGGGCGTTACATTAATGACGGGGTAGTACAAAGTGCTTTGCTGATGTTTCCTCAGTTTCCGGTTTATAACGACGACGGCAGTTATGCTGTAGGCAATCAGATCGCCATGAAATCACTTGGTTTCCAGATGGTCGAAAATCCGGTAGCACTAGCCCATGAAATTGATATCCGTTCCAAATCAAACCGGATGAACTTTAACACCAACATATCCTATGATATTTTAAAGAATCTGAAAGCAAATGCCAATCTGGGAACACAGTATTTTCACTCCAGATATAATTACTACCGTCCCCGCACAGTAGGTCAGGATGGCGATATGCCCAATTCCGAATCTATTGTAGCTCGTGTCAAAGCACAAGACCAAAGTGTCCGTGATATTGATCAGTTGGGAGAGTTTACGCTTAATTACAATGGAACATTGGGTAAGCATAAATTTCAAGCACTGTTAGGGGCTTCAGCACAGAAGAAAACCTATGACCGTGTATATATAACAGGTATCGGCTTCCCCGATGACCGTATCCATGAAATTACGGCACATGGCCCTAATCCCGGCGATATAACCTTGGATAATGCTACCCGAAAAGCGGCATGGACGATGCTGTCATATTTCAGCCGTCTGAATTATTCGTTTGATGACCGGTATGTTGTTACCGGAACAGTCCGTACGGACGGTTCATCACGCTTCGGGGCACAAAACCGTTGGGGGTGGTTTCCTTCTGTCTCGGGAGGATGGACGCTATCCAATGAAAAATTCTTTAAGGAAAAGTATGGGAAAAGTACAAGCATAAGGCTTCGTGCAAGCTGGGGATTAAGTGGAAATAACAATATCGGTAACTACGAGCATACAAGCTCCATGTCAAGCGGTGGCTATCCCTTTGGTAATTCAGTTGAAAGTGCTTACTGGGAAGGCGGATTCAGAGACGAAGCAATCGGTTGGGAAAAGACCGCACAATATAACCTCGGATTTGATATTGGGTTAATCGGAGGACGTATCAACCTGATCGGTAACTACTTCAATAGTGAGTCCTACGATCTGCTCTATGACCAGCCTATTTCATCCATTTCAGGATCAAAATCCGTAAAAACCAACCTGACCGATGCACGTGTGCGTAACAGGGGATTTGATTTTCAGGTTGACGGGCGTATTCTTACCGGAGCATTCAGTTGGAATATGAGTGCCAACCTTACCGTTAACAGGAATAAAGTCCTTAATATGGGAGGTATAAACGATTTGTATCTAGTGGGTGAACGAAGTGTAGTCAGCCATGTTACGCGTGCAGGCAGCCCCATCGGTTCATTTTTTGGATATTTTGCTGACGGTATTATTTCCGAAAGCGATTACCGGAATATATTGATCGATAAATCCAATCTGGTCAATGGTAAACTACCCGAAGGATATACCCGTGTAGGGCCTGCCGTACCCAATTACTCTTCGGTTCGTGCCGGTGATGTTCTGTGGAGGGATGTAGACGGAAACGGTACTATAAATGATGAGGACAGAGGTATTCTGGGAGACGCATTTCCTGATTTCACGTATGGGATAAGTACCAATTTTGCCTATAAAGGCTTTGACCTGAGTGCCGTATTTACAGGTTCACAAGGAGCAAAAGTTATCAATTTCCAGAAATATTACCTCTATAATATGGAAGGTTCGGGTAACCAGTTGAGCAGTGTGCTTAATCGCTGGCAGTCTGATGCCAACCCGGGTAATGGAGAAGTGTTTCGAGCAGCAAGACACTCGACTACCAATGTAAGTATGCGGCTTGCTTCTTATATGGTCGAAGACGCATCCTATTTCAGATGTGCGAATATAACCCTTGGATATACATTCAATAACGCTCTTTTACGGAAAATACGATTGCAGGGACTACGCCTGTATGGAAGTGTAGACAACCTGTTTACAATTTCCGATTATCAGGGTTATAACCCCGAAGTTGACTATAAGGGAGACAACCTTCTGCCCGGATTTGACTGGGGTGTTTATCCTCTAGCAAGAACATTCAGTGTAGGAGCAAAGCTTACTTTCTAATATATAAAAACAGATCAAGATGAAAAGTAAATTATATTATATAACAGCAGTCGTTTGTCTATTGCTAACTTCCGGCTGCTCTGATTTTTTGAATGAATCAGACCCTAACAGTATTCCTTCCAACCGCTTTTATGAAACGGAAGCCGATGTAAAAATGGGTGCAAACGGTGCTTATGCTGCCCTGCGTGGAGACGGTTATTATAAGAATATGTACCTCTATACCGAGGTGCGTTCCGATAATACCACACAGCAAGATCCCGGTGCTAACAGCGGTGTTTTATATCAGTTCTCTAATTTTACATTAATGACCGATAATTCATATGTAAAGACACATTGGGCTGACTTATATAAATGTGTTACACGCACTAATGTAGTTTTAGAATCTGCTACACAGGTTCCGTTCCAAAATGAATCTGACAGGAACAGGGTAATTGCCGAGATGCACTTTTTAAGGGCATTGACCTATACACATCTGGTATTTCAATTCGGAGATGTGCCTATAGTTACAAAACCATTACGCACGAAAGATGAGATATGGGCACATACTCAAAGAAACCCGAAATCCGATGTGTATAACTTGATTGTTTCCGATTTGAATGTCGTTTTGCAAAGCGAACTGCCAAACATTCAGATAGGTAATAAAGTTGGCAGAGCATCCAAAGCAGCCGCTAACGGGCTGTTGGGTAAAGTATATCTGATGAAAGCCGCCGATCCTGATTTTGCTTCCGATAGACAAGCCAGTTTAACGGCTGCCAAACAATACCTTGAAGCGGCGTGGGCTCTTAAACCTTTTTCAGCACTCAAAGATATAGACTATGCCGATGTATTTGACAAGGACAAGCAAGCTACCTGTTCAGAAATACTTTTTCAGGTAATGTACCAAAGCGGCAGCTCCGACCTGTCATCTAATTTTAATTATATATTTCAACCTATAGCTATGACCGGACTTACTTCTGTCAGATCGGGTACGGGTAACAATATTCCGACAAATGATATGATGGGCGAATATGAACCATTGGATGCAAGGAAGGATATTTCATCGGGGGTATCAGGTGGTGTAAATTTTACAAGAAAATATACCGATTTGGATGATCCCAATGGATTCGGAGGTAATAAATGGGTTATACTCCGATATGCAGACATTGCCTTGATGCTCTCAGAAGTCAAAATGCACCTTGCAGAAGCTGATGCTGTCAATTACCTGAATATGGTAAGGGACAGAGCCGGAATGCCGAATTATACAGGTTCAAATCTGAAAGAAGCTATTCGTCACGAACGCAGAGTTGAATTCGCTTTTGAAGGCCAACGGTGGTATGATCTGCTTCGCTTGTATACGAAAGACGAGTTGATTACTTTCTTTCATGATAAAGGTTACACTAACTTCTCTGAAAAGGATTTTTTACTTCCTATTCCTTACGATGAGCATAAACTGGATACAGAGAGGATGTACCAGAATCCGGGATATAATTAAAAGATTAAATATATAAGTTATGAAAGATATACTTATCAGGTACTTAATTGTATTTCTGTTGTTCACTTTCAGTTCGTGTGGCAGTGATCCCCAAGAGGGAGAAGACACGCAAGCATTATCTGTAAACATAGAATTAAGTAACAGCTATCCGGCAACAGGAGAAATTGTTGAATTAAATGTTATTGCTACAGCAGGTATACTGACCTCAGTAGAATGTAACTGGGGGGATGGTATTATCACACAAGAAAGTAAACCTGCCCACCAATATAGCCAAAACGGAACATTTACTGTTACCATTAAAGCGACAGGCAATAATGGTAATCCGGTTACACAAACTAAAACGGTAAAAGTGGAAGGCATCGGACTGACAAAATCGATAAAAGACTTTGATCATAGTAAACTCTGGATTATGTCTCACAGAGGCAATACCGCAAATGACCGTATACCCGAAAACTCGATGGCTGCTATTGAAACTTGTTTGTCTAACCTCGAATCTATTGATATGATCGAGGTTGATCCCCGATTAACCAAAGACGGAGTGATGGTACTGATGCACGATGAAACCGTAAACCGTACCACCAATGGTACGGGTAAGGTGTCAGATCTGAATTATGACCAGATAAAGCAATTAAATCTCAAGTTAGCTGATGGGACTGTCACCGAACATACCGTACCGACTTTACAGGATGTGATGTTGAAAGTACGGGGCAAGGTATTTCTGAATCTTGATTTTATAGATAAGGTTTCTCCCAAAGAGATTTATGAACTTGTCCGAAATAACGGAATGCTCGATAGGGTACTGTTTACGGTAGGAACAAAAAAAGATGTGCTGGTTAATATGCTAGGCTATAATAGAACCATCCATATTTTAGGTCAACATTCCGATGATGGCGATGACGATTTTCTCTCTACTGCCGGAGGCGGAAACAGGATCAATTTTGCATACGTAACCCCTACCAAGGCTCTAAATACCGGATATATACCCTTACTCTATACTAAAGGCTTTATTCCGTCAACCAATATGCTCAATCAGGGAGGATATTCCTATGATGCACAGATGATGAAAGGCGATTATGCCGGAGTCGATCTGATTATCGCAAAGAAAGCTTTGTTTATTCAAACCGACAATGCTCCTGTATTGCATGCGTATTTAAAATCAAAAGGAAAACGATAACGATTAGATAAAAATAAGTATGAAAAAATATATAATAAATCCGCTATTACTGTTGATGATGGTAATTGTAGCATCATCCTGCACCGATGAAAAATCGGAAACTGATCTGGGTATTATTCCACAGGCAGCGTTCACAACTGATAAAGAAAATTATTCGCTTGGAGAAACAGTCTACCTCTTTGACAAGACTCCGGATGATACCAACGTAACTACCTATTACTGGCATTTTGGGTTTGAGGGAGCCGGAAGTTATTCAACCGATAAGAATACTTCCATTACCTATCCCAAAGCAGGGACATATACGATCAGACTGACAACAAGTAATAAAGAGGGCGGATATAAAACATCCGAAAAACAGATAACCATATTACCTGTCAATCTGCTTCCTTTAGCTGACTTTTCATTCAATCCTACAGTCAGTATAATTGGTTCTGAGGTTGTATTTAAAGATTTGTCAACAGACCAAGACGGTGAAATTGCTTCGTGGTTATGGGATTTCGGAGATGGAAAGACATCTGCCGAGCAAAATCCGAAGCATACCTATGCTAATGCCGGTTTTATAAAGATTAAACTGACTGTTACCGATGACAGGGGCGAGTCGGCAGTACGTGAAAAAACCATCTATGTGAGGGCTTCACTTACTCCCGGAAACTTTCAGGTGCTTTGGACTCAAACCTTTGAAACATCCTCAACTCTTCGTTCTGTATCTCCGGCTGTGGGGGATAACGGGGACATCTATGTAACTTCAAACAAACTGAAATTACATTCCTATTCTCCCATTGGCATGCTTAACTGGTCTTTCGATTTAGCCAAAGACGGAGCTGTTGGCAATCAGGAAGGTTCTCCATCGGTTGATAGTGACGGAACAATATATATCGGTGTAGGACAAGGAACAGGCAACACCAATGCTTATCTGTACGCTGTCAATGCGGACGGATCAGAAAAATGGAATTTACAGATTGGAGTAGGTGCACGTGTGGCTTATACCTCACCTGTTATTTCGTCTGATGGAAACATTGCAATTGGCAACAGGGGTACAGGCGGTGCGGTTAAATTAGTGGACAGGAATAAGAACCTTGTATGGTCTGCTATTCCTTCCGGTGGTGTCGGAGGTGCTATCGCAGTGGCTAAAAACGGCACGATCTATTCGGGATCTACCGGAACAAACGGATTTGCTTCAATTTCCCCAACAGGGAAAATTTCATCTGATTATCTGGGTTCAGGCTACGGTGCTAATGGTACGTGCCCTGCCATTGACGAATCGGGTAATGTGTATCTTGTTCTTAACAATGGAAGTACCGGAACACTGGTTTCATATAACCAGTCGGGTGTTAAGAACTGGGAATACCCGGCTTCGGGTTCAATAACCCAGGGAGGTTCTGCTATTGGTACGGACGGCACAATTTATATGGGTTCTCAAGATGGTACGTTTTACGCTATTAACAAAGGCGGTAGCCTTAAATGGACATATTTGAACGGGAGTTCCATTACATGCGTTCCGGCAATTGACTCCGAAGGTAATATCCATTTCACGGATGAAAGTGGCAATTATACCATTGTGGGTGCAAACGGAACAAAGAAAACACAGGTTAAACTCGGAACTAAAATCTGGTCTTCTCCGGTTATATCCGAATACGGTATTATCTATGTTACGGTAGAAGACGGTGGTGCATGTAAACTCATAGCCATCGATTATGGTATTCAGGGTCCTGCAAAATCGGCATGGGCACAACGAGGACAGAATGCCCGAAAAACATTCTTACAGAAATAATATATGCTAAAAAATAGCCTCCTTATTTTGCTTTTCAAGATTGAAAGGAGGCTATTACTATTTCTATAATTAAACAATGTAAAATGAAAATTTCAATGAAAAAACTATATATACTGCTCTTTGCCTTATGTGCTTTTTCTACCACCTATGCACAGGACAAAGCTGCTGAAATAAGAAACAAGTTAATGACAGGGGATCAGTCTTCGGTACTTGTCGTGGCCCATCGTGGTGACTGGCGCTTTGCTCCCGAAAACTCATTGCCGGCTATTGACAATGCCATCAAAATGGGTGTGGATATAGTAGAGATCGATATACAGAGGACTAAAGACGGTCACTTCATCCTGATGCACGATGCTAAATTAAACCGTACAACTACCGGAAAGGGAGATGTTTCAGCATGGATGCTGGACTCTATCCGTACCCTAAAACTTAAGAACGGATGCAATATAAAGACAAAAGAGGTAGTTCCCACACTTGAAGAAGCCTTACTTCATATCAAAGGAAAGATTCTAGTGAATCTGGACAAGGCAGACCGGTATTTCGATGAAATTTACCTGTTGCTGGAGAAGACAGGGACAACGAAACAGGTAATCATGAAAGGCAATAAGTCGGCTGAAGAAGTCAGAAAACAATTCGGTAAATATTTAGATGATGTGATTTATATGCCGATAGTCAAATTAGACAGCCAAGATGCAGAAGAGCAGATAGACCTTTTTGTAATCGATTTGAATCCGGTAGCATTTGAACTGCTGTATGAAAATGACTTCAACCCCTTACCTTTAAAAGTAAAAGAAAAGCTCAATGGTAAAGTACTTATCTGGTACAATACATTGTGGGACACGATGGCAGGAGGACATGATGATGATATGTCGCTGGATGATCCCGACAAAGGTTATGGCTACCTGATCGATACACTCGGTGCACGTATTCTCCAAACGGACAGGCCTGCTTATCTGATAGATTATTTAAGAAAGAGAGGTCTGCATGATTAAGAAGCTGGTCTCTTTTTTTTCTCCTTTGCCCCAAAATAAGGAGTTGGTAGACGATACAAAACGCTTAAAGAAACTGCAATGGTCATTTTTCTTGTCAGCTACATTAGGCTATGGCTTATATTACGTTTGCCGTCTAAGTATGAGTGTGGTAAAAAAGCCACTTGTGGATGGAGGTATATTAAGTGAAAGTGAACTGGGACTGGTGGGTTCAGCCTTGTTCTTTGCCTATGCGGCAGGTAAACTGATTAGTGGTTTCCTTGCTGATAGGGTGAACATCAAGCGGTTTATGGCTGTAGGCTTACTACTGTCTTCATTGATAAATATCACACTGGGTTTCTCACATTCGTTTTGGGTGTTCCTTATCCTATGGGGATTAAACGGTTTGGCTCAGAGTATGGGTGCTCCTTCAAGCGTTGTTGGTCTTTCCCGTTGGTTTCCAGATAAAGAACGTGGTTCTTACTATGGCTTCTGGAGTGCCAGCCATAATATCGGAGAGGCTATAACTTTTATCGCAACCGCTTTTGTGGTAAGTATAGCCGGCTGGCGTTGGGGATTTGAAGCGGCAGGTTTTGCAGGTCTGATAGGTGCTGTAATTATTATGCTGTTTATGCACGATAGCCCGACAAGTAAAGGACTAAAACCTGTAATGCCACCTAAAGAACTGAATAAATCGGTTGGTGCAACACAACGGGAAGTCTTGAAAAATCCGTTTATCTGGGTTCTGGCATTATCGAGTGCTTTAATGTATATCAGCCGCTATGCCGTCAATAGCTGGGGTATCTTCTTTCTGGAAAATGAAAAGTCATATACATCTGTTCAGGCAAGCAGTATTATTGCCGTTTCTTCGGTTTGTGGTATAATAGGCACTGTATTATCAGGGTTTATCTCGGATAAATTTTTCAAAGGGAACCGAAATGCACCGGCTTTGATATTCGGAATAGGAAATACCCTCTCGTTGAGTATGTTTGTCTTTGTTCCGCAAGGTTATTATATTATCGACATAATCAGTATGGTAATCTTTGGACTTTCCATCGGCGTCCTGATCTGTTTTCTGGGAGGGTTAATGGCTGTGGATATCGCTCCCAAAAGAGCATCCGGTGCGGCATTGGGAGTAGTCGGGATTGCCAGTTACATTGGAGCAGGCGTACAGGATATTATCAGCGGTTATCTGATCGGGGACGGTAAAACTATGACGGACGGTATCGCCGCTTACGATTTTTCTTCAATACGGTATTTCTGGATTGGTGCAGCGGCTTTATCCTTTATGTTATGTGCTACACTCTGGAAAGTGAAGAGAAAGGAGGAAGTATAAGCCGAATCAAAAAATCACAATGAAATTTCATTAATACGTCGTGAGGACGGACAATAAATAATAGTTTACAGTTTTAATTAAACACCAAAGGGGAAGTCAGACAGGCTTCCCCTTTTTTATGAAAAAGTTTTATTGTAATTGGCGACTGGCTTATAAACTTTTCTTTTATGTTTCTTACTAGTTATGTTATCGGTTAATTAAGTAAACAGTCACTCTGTCAATAATATAGATTCTGCATAAATGGCTGGCACGAGTCAATGGGAAATAGGTGCGGCTTTCATTTAATTTCAACCGGCTAAGCTATGAATAAGTTCTAATCGGATGCTACAAGGTCCAGCCCGTTGGGTTTTCTAAGAAAATTTTGCCGATAGGCATAAAATTTTAATAAAAAAACCTTGTAGATCCGGAACTTATCATGCTTTTGCCGCTGAAATTTAAAATGAAAGCCTATGGAGAAAGTATGATATAATAAGATGCAAAGTATATAGCATATTTTGTGGTTTTGAATAAGATCAAAACAAGCTGTCTACCAAGACTACTGGTAGTAAATTACTTATTTAAAAAGTACAAGGATCAAATTAAGATTAGGCAGGGTAGATAACCCTGCCATTCTAGATTATAGCCGTATATGTAAATTAATAAATTAAACTGAATTAACATGAAAACGAAAATAACAAAAGAATTAAAAAGTCGCTTGCTTCACGCAGCATCCAATGGTAGTATTATAGCAAGGGATATTCTTACAGAATTGAGAAAAAATACAGATGTTTCTCAAATAATCAGAGGAACAGCCAACTACTTTGGAACCAAACGAAAAAAAGAATCATATACTAATTACAATAAAATACGGATAACTTTTACTGTTTGCACAAAAAATTTAGTGCATCCTAATTTTCCGGATAAGGATAATCCCCAAGCACCCTGGTTTCCGGAAAACAGAGAAGAAATAGAGGTCAGTACTTTCGTCGGTTATTTTAAGAACCTACCTGAATACGACTCGGAAGCCCTAGCCTATTTTGGTAATTGTATTTGTGTCAATAGTAAGATTCATGTCAGGTTGTATGACAAAATGAGCGATATTGTAGAAGCGTATACAGCGGATAATTACTCGAATATTGCCCAGACAGGTGAAAGTTCGCTTCATGGTTCATGCATGAGGCATGAAGATACAGCACGTAATGCCGCCGACTTCTATCACAACTTAGCAGGAGCTAAGATTATTGTCGCTAAAGATTCAGCCAATAATATACTTGGTAGAGCTATTTTCTGGCCACAAGTTATTCTCTCAAATCCGGAAAAAGAAATAAAAATCTCTGTTCTTGACAGGGTTTACTTCTCACATACTTTTATAATCAATCTTATTTACGATTATGCAAAAAGCCAGGGTGCTCATTTGCGTAAACTCAAAAATGATTTCGATTCTCCACAGGAATTAATTGTCTTGAATGTTATTGAATCGTTTGGATTATCTGAAGGTACAAAGATCGAAGATTTACATATGTATATAAGAGCTTTAGCTTCCAGGTGGTATAAGAATGGAGCCCCTTACATGGATACATTCTATAATGTAGCGGTGGATAAGGAGGGATTCATCTTGTTATCCAACAAAAAAATAGACGGACACATTGCCGAATGCAGAAAAACGGATGGTTTAGCCGGAAGGAATAGACATATTTGTCCTCATTGCCGTGAAATACACAACAACTCGCATGATTTGTGTGAAAAATGTTATTCTGAATTATATAAATCGACAAAATTCGGTCATGTAATGAATTGTAAAATAGTTACATATAAAAATGAAACATATCCTTCGGTATTATTCAAACGAGGGCGTCCTACTGCAAATTTCAACCTCTATATGCAGGTTGAGAAGCTTTATAAATGATTGTTTTGAATATAATAAAATTAATTAATCAGTAATTATATCCAAATTATGAAACTATTAGAACAATTATATAAAATATCCTCGCCGTCTCGTCAAGAAAAAGTTATGATTAAGTTCATTTTAAAACAATTAAACCGGATGGGTGTAAAATATACTATCGATAAGTCTGGAAATATATATGCTACAAAAGGAATATCTGGTACTTATCCGTGTATAGTTTCTCATACGGATGAAGTTCATCGAACACATCCTAAAGGTTTTCAGATACTAACAGTTGCTGAAAATCTGATTTTCGGATACGATCCTAACAGCAGGCAGCATGTGGGAATTGGAGCAGATGATAAAAATGGAATATGGATTTGCCTGAAATGCCTGGAGGAGTTTGATGTACTTAAATGTGCTTTCTTTGTATCGGAGGAAATAGGTTGTATTGGAAGTTCTGTTGCAGATATGTTATTCTTTTCTGATTGCCGTTTTGTTTTACAATGCGACCGAAGAGGCTACAGTGATATAGTTACCAAAGCAAATATGACAGAGCTGTGTTCGAGAAATTTTTTACAGGATGTCTGTGCAATCAATTTTGGGTATAAAGAAGTCGATGGAATGCTCACAGATGTGGTAATGCTCAAAGATAAGGGTTTGAATATTTCCTGTGTAAATATCTCCTGTGGTTATTACTATCCCCACAGTGAACATGAATTTACCAATATAAAAGATCTGATCAGATGTTTGGATCTGGTCAAATACATTATAGTTAATTGCAGGAGAGTATATAAACATGAAAAAGTATCCAGAAAACAGTTTAATTTGGGAATCCCTTCTAGCAGAAGTTATTTTTTTGGTTTAAGAAGAGAACCGGATAGAAGAACTAACTCGTTTGTCGTAGAATATGATAATATGCAGGATGAATTGGCAGCACTTTTAAGATACCACCGGGAACTTACCATTGACGAAATAATGAACAGAATCGGTATAAAATATCCTCAAATGACAGTTCGGGAATATGAAAATGCTTATCTTGAAATAACGGGCAGTTTACCCTCAAAATCATTTTCTAAACATTCTGATGAATCCAAATAATATCTCAACAATCGGTGTTATTCTTCTCCCGTAGTGTGGTGGAGGTATTTCTGAGAACACAGCGTTTTATTAACAAGTATCAAGATTTTCACCTAGAATAATAGAATACCTCAATATTTAAAATTGTTGAGGTATTCTTTACTTATATAAACTTATTGATGTCAAACTTTTTCAGACTTTCAGATACTACAGATGGTTCACCTTCAGATCTCTTTCTTTCCATAATTTGCTTTGCCTTATAGGTACACTCATCTTGTGTCATATAGAAGTCGTACATCGTAGTACCTATAATGTTATACAATACATCTGCTGCCTTATTTTCCTCTTGAGGTGTCGGGTTTAATTTTTTTAGTGTATTGTATGTTTCAGATAGCTGTTCAATTGATACACCGGAGGACTGTTCCTCTGGCATGTAATTGCCTTGAATTGCAATTCGTTCGGCTTCTTCCTCTTCAATCTCCTGTTTTAATGATTCATCGATTTGATTCAAATAGTCATCCGGGTTCAAATCCGGTTCCTCTTCATAGTCGGCAGGTTCTATAATCATATCCAAAGGCTCACTCTTAAAAGGTTCTATCTCTCTCATTTTAGGTGCTTCTTTGATAAATTCAGTTTTAGTCTGCCCCACAATACTTGAATTATTTACTACTACAGGATCTAATTTAGGGAGCTTTTTAGAGCCCACTACTAATTCCGACTGCTTTTTCCACTTGTATAGTTTTATATATAATAAGCGTTTCAGTTTATTTGCATAGTGCCAGCTATAAGAAAATATCCAGAATCCGATAAAGAATATACCTTTACCCGCTAAAAGAATTAGCTTAAGGATTTGTAGAAGAAGAGTCAATATTCTGATCGTAATTATTTTCATCATGTTTCAATTTATTTATAGTTATCTATAAAAGTGCGTCGCAGATCCATTATGTCCTCTTCGTAACATTCAAAATGCTGGGCAAGCACATTATTTATGAAATTTGAAATGCTTAATCCTTTTGAGGTAATAAGAAGCTTTTGGATATATTTATAGTTTGTTTCATCCAAGCGAACTGTCAATTGTTTAAAAGGAGTACTTACTGGTTTGCCTAGAAACGTTTCCTCATAAGATTCCTTACTCTTTTTGCGTTTTGAATTTCTTACAATCTCATCAGGCTCTGCATTCTCAATAGCGGTTTTACCCGGACTACCTTTTTCTTTTGGTTCTGTATCGGCTATCTGTTTTTTCTCCTTTTTAGCTGGCTCTTCAATTTTGTTCTGATTTTCAGGGTTCTCGTCAAGAAATATGATGTCATTTACCGGATCAGCTTTCATAGGTATGTCACCTGCCATCATTTTTTTTAATTTTTCTTCATCCACCTGTATTTTGCGTCTATTATTCATGGCTTACAATTTTATGATGTTTGATATTTCTTTGATAAGCTTGTCTATATTACTCCTTCTGAGTTGCCTTGCATCCGGAGGGAAAAGAGTGGATCTAAATACCGCAGTACGATAAATAGACAATTCCTTATTGTACTTTTTGGTATCAGGTAATTCAGTTTTCAATAATGGTATATTCGCATCTACTAGTATTTCTTTGAAATCAGCATATAATTCTGTGTGTTCTCTCTTATCTACTTTATTCCAGAATGCGTAATATTTTTTCAAGCTGATTTTGTCTGAATAGGCATTTATATATTCCTTCAGGAGAAGCATAAATGCTAAACTGCTCTGTAGTATTCTTTTATCTGCAATTACGGGTATAAAGACAAAATTCATGGTTAGTAAGACATTGAGTATGCCTGGATTATTGACTGTACCGGGTAAATCAAAAAAGATTACATCGATTTTACTTTCTGAACTCTTAATAAGATTAATAGCTTCCTCCAAAGCATTGTCAGTAGTTGCCTTAATAATTGGGTATGCTTTCTTATCATACTTATCAAATTGCTTAGTCAATGCTACTTGGAGATCCTGACTTTGATAAATTGTTTTTCTGTCGTCTTCCCTCATATTGAAAATAGAATATTGAGGATAATCGCAATCGATCACAGCAACATTCTTTTTTTTTGTAAGATGTAAATAACTAGCAATCAATGTTGATATAACAGACTTGCCAACACCACCTTTTTGATTACTGATTGAAATAAATAACGTTTCCTTTTTCATGATTTTAATTTTATTGATTTATACTATTTTATTAGTTCTTGGAATCACCCACTCACCGCACGAATCACCGCACCACTGCACGCACCACCGCACGCACCACTCAACCACCGCACCACTGCACGAACCACTCAACCACTGCACGCACCACCGCACGAACTACCGCACCACTCAACCACTGCACACACCACCAAACCACCGCACGCACCATTCGGCAGCAAAAAAGATAATAATTACCTATCATCTTGATACGCAGACTTCTTAAGTCCGCATTTGTCCGCTTGTGTCACCGATAAGTTGCTTGGGTATAGGTTTTTATGGGTGTAGCTTTGTAAACTGAAAGACAAATTATTGATGTAAAGGCTGTCATGAAAAAGGGAATAATTATTTCTAAATGATATTAAAAAGTAATTCACGATGCTTTTATGGAGTATAATATATACAATAACAGTATGAATTCGACTAAAATAAAGGATATGGGACTAATGTCACTGCTTTCCTTGAAAGCAGTAATCCGCTATGCAGCGGATTCTAATAGCCCCTGCTATTAGCAAGTTATGTTTCTTGCAGCAAAAATGAATTTTGCAGCAATAAACGAACTTGCCCAACCTGACGGTTGGGAGCGATTCCCTCCAAAGTCGGGAATCTGGAATACACACATAAAAAATTACAATTATGAGCAAAGAGAATGAAGGCAAGAAGAGAAAAAAGGGTGGTCGTAAGCCTGAAAATAATCCGAAAATATTTCGGTATAGTGTAAACTTTGATGAGGTTGAGAATTTGAAATTTCAGACATTATTGCGAAAATCAGATTCAAAAAACATCAGCAGGTTTATCGCTTCCGTATTATTGGGTAAAGAAATTAAAGTTGTGAAAATTGACAAAGTAGCTAAAGACTATTATATGAGACTTACAAATCTGTATGAACAATATAGGGCAATTGGGGTGAATTATAATCAAACGGTTAAGGCTATAAGAGCAAATTTTGCTGAAAAGAGGGCACTGGCTATGTTGTATAGACTGGAAAAAGCTACTATTGAATTGATTGGAGTAACCAAAGAATCTGTCGAACTGACCAAAGAGTATGAAAGGAAATGGTTGCAAAAATAATATATGGTTCATCCATCTATGGAGCAGTTTCCTATAATCAAAAAAAAGTAGATGAAAATCAGGCAGTGATTATTCATAGCAATAAGGTGATAAATGATATTACCGGGCAGACATCACATAATTTCTCGAATAGCCTGAGATCGTTTGAAGATTACTTGTCAGCCAGCAAAAGTGTAAAAGCTCCGGTAGTTCATTTTTCGTTAAACCCTTCTCCCGAAGACATGCTGTCGGATAATGATCTGGCGAAGATAACGGATGATTATATGGAAAAGATGGGATATAAGGATCAGCCTTATATCGTTTACAAGCATACAGATATTGAAAGGATTCATGTTCATGTAGTTTCAGTACGAATTAAAGAGAGCGGACAAAAGATAAGCGACAGTCTTGATTATGAACGGTCAGTCAAGGCCTGCCGTGAACTGGAAATAAAATACGGCTTGAAACAAATTGAAAATAAAAAAGAAGAGGAATCACTTGTTTATTTAAGAAAAGTAGATTACGAAAAAGGAGACATTAAAAGACAGATTGCTAATACAGTAAAGACATTGATTCACAGTTACAGATTTCAGACTTTTGGGGAGTTTAATGCCTTACTGTCTTGTTATAACATCCATTCCAAACAAGTAAAAGGAGAAGAACAGGGTAATCAATATAAAGGAATAATTTATTGTGCGACTAAAGACAATGGCGAACTTGTCGGTAATCCTATAAAGTCATCCCGAATCAGTAAGTCAGTAGGCTATGATGCAATTGAAAAAAAGATGCACAGGATAAGTGAGAAAATAAAAAAGGACGGACTGAATGTTTCAGATTCTAAAAATATAATTAAGCAGTTCATGCAAAAATCACCTAATAGAGAGGTGTTTGTATCGGGACTAAAAGGTAGAAATATAGATGTAATCTTCAGAGAAAATGAAGAAAAGCGTATCTATGGAGTAACATTTGTGGATCACAAACAGAAGATGGTTTATAATGGCTCCCGGCTCGGGAAAGAATTTTCAGCCAATGTATTCAACACTGTTTTCAATGAGAATAGTGCTTCTGCCAGGCAAGACGTAAAGAAGGGCTTTGAGCCAAGTAAAGATATGTCACCTATAGTTGAGAGCAGTTTTCACACTCCTGCATCTGTCGATGAAATATTCGGTACATTCTTTTTAGATAATAGTGGTTATTATCCTCAAGAGGAAGAATTTGCTAGAAAACTGAAAAGAAAAAAGAAGAAAGGCAGAAAAAGGAATCACTAGATAGTTTCTGTTTTGTTATTGTGAGTATTTGTGATGAAGATTGCAGTTTTTTATGTATATATTTGACTCCAAGAGATTAATAAATTCATTAGTCTTACTTTAATAAGTTAACCTTAATTAAACGAATATAATGGCTAAGATATTTGAAGATGGACATGTTGTAATAACATATGAAACGTCATTGAAAGACATTTATTGGGTAGAATTATCTAATTACCTAAGAGAAAAATATACAGATGATGATTTTGCAGATAAGAATCAAACCGAATCAATTTTAAAAGATGCTTTTCAATACTTAGTAGATTTATTTAGAAATAAAATTCATCATGAAGTTCATTTTAGCTTTTACTCTCATATTTTTAAACTACATGAAGAATCAATAAAATTACTTTTAAAAGCTCAAGTGGGATACGTATTAAGCCAGATTGAAGAGAATGAGTTTTCTATTTACAGAAGAATTCTGAAACTAGTTCTTGAAGAAGGCTGTGCCATAGATTTGGATTGGGGTATGATAACAAATGAAGAAGCTCTGCGAATAGAGAATGTTTTAGAACATCTTATATACTTAGGTACAATGATGTATGAATTATCCGAAAATCTTTCTTATAATAAGATGATAAAAGATTGTTATACTATTGATATTAAAGAGGGTTTATTCGGAGTAACCTTGAATCATCATTTTGGTTGGACATATGAATCCATTAAAACAAGAATAATGCCTGGCCAATATGAAGCAGCTATATGTGATGAAAATGCAGCTCAGGAGCTAGTCGACAAAATACAAGAGGTGTATGGCTTTCATGTAGGTAACTTTATCGCTCATATACGCGATATACAAAGAACACATAATCCAACAAATCCTAATTCTCAAACTATTGAACCATATATACTACCTTTGAATTTGTCTACTTTACTGAATAAACCAGAAGATTTAATGCAATCTTTTTGTAATGGATTGACCATTAATAGAAATAATAAGCCTTCTATTGAAACAGCAATTTATAAACCGACAGATGAAAACAGATATGCCTACAGACCGATTCTTGTTTATAATATAGAAGGTGTTGATCGTGCGTTAATTGGAACAAATAAAATAGATGAAACATTCCAAATGCTTACAACTAATGCTTTGCATTGGAAAGGTCTACCGAATGAATGGCTAGAAAATCAAGATGTAAAAGATTTTATGAATCGAAAAGACTTAGAACATGAATCCATTTATATTAATAAAATAAAAGAATTAATAGAAAATGTAGAATGTCTTGTTGATTATAATGTTGAAAATTTACTGCGAAAAAATAATCAAAATATAAGTATAATAAAGAATCCTGGCGAAATCGACTGTATAATTATTATTCCGGCACTTAGACGTATTATAGTATCTGATATAAAATTCAATAGGGCACGTTATGAAGCTGTGGGATGGCAAAAGGATTTCACTAACTTCATAAAGACGTATGAAAGTAAATTACAAAAAAAAGCAGATTGGATACGTAATCATATAAGTGAACTTCAAGAACATTTCAAGGTTAAATTCGTAACGGATGATTTATCTTTTGAAGACTATTCAGTTGAATGTTGTTTCTTTATTAACGCTCCCACTTTTTATATGTTCAATGGGAAATATAGAGCTATTACAATAAAAGAATTACCAGATTTTTTCAATGGTTGGCTCGGACATGTGATAATTAATCCGGATAATCCAGCAGAAAGAATTGGTCATCCATATTTTTTACCACCTGCACAAGAACCTGTTTAATGACTTATACTGCTAATAAAAGGGAATTATAAAAATTGATATGAAATTTTAAAAACCACAACGTATAATAATAGGCTGTGGCTTTTAAATCAAATAATATAATATCTCTTTTATTATTTTTTTACCTGAGCTACAAATGTTTTAGACGGTTTAAAAGCAGGGATTAAATGTGCAGGAATAATTATCGTCGTTTTCTTCGAAATATTACGCGCTGTTTTTTCTGCTCTTTCTTTAACTATAAAGCTTCCAAATCCCCTCAAATAAACGTTTTCATTTTTACTAAGAGACTCTTTTATTATCTCCATGCATGATTCTATTGTTTTAAGAATTGAAGTTTTATCGATACCTGTTTTAAGTGCTATTTCATTAACAATCTCTGCTTTTGTCATTGGATAATCTTTAAATAAGTTAGTATTTTGTTTCAATGTGCAAATATAGATGTTTTTCTATTGAAGCAGTCTTAAAATGTTCTATAGATAGATAAAAATCAAACTTTTGCAGAGTTAAATCTTAAGATTCACTTTGCTTTAACTTTGCAACAAACAATAATTATTGAGAATCTACAACTAAGACTAATAATCCTAATTTCCAAATTTGTAACTGTCACTACGCTTGAGGTAGAAACGGAGATAAAGCAGCCGGAATACGAGAAGGGAGGACGTCTAAAGTTCTTAAGTTGACTAAGTTCAGGAATCGCCGGTTACCTCTAGTAGAGTCCAAGAAATAATAAATGACTTTTATTTGGTAAAGGACAATCAGAAATATAGATTGACCTTTTTATTTTAGGGGTATTTTAGTTATTTATTCTTTTTCTAACTTTTTACTCAAAATGCTTCTTTTAAACATTAAAGCGAATTTTATATATCTGTAAATAAATATATTCCATTTTCTTTATGAAATTAAACACTAAAAGTGAATAGGTTAACCTTATAACAAATGTTTTAACGCATAAAGTATAAAAATGAAAACAAAAAGTTTATTGATTGCCGTTAGCTTTATAGCATTATTATTTACTTCCTGTAGTACAGATGAGATGGATAAGGGGATTGGAGCTGGGGATGATGGTATGTTACGGTCATCTATCCAAATACTTCGATCTTGTGAAAAAAATGCAGATATAGGCGTGGTTGATGTCAGAATAACCAGTGAGAATAACAATATCATTTTTGAAAGAAACATCGATGTTTCGCTTGAACCAAGTTTAAACATGAATACTTCCTCTCTGCCAAGGGGTATTTATTACATTGATATTTTAGGACCAGATGGTAAGACTATTCAACAGGATGGTTTCGTTATTCAGTAAAATGCCAAAATAAATCGGTTTCAACTATCTTTTAAATGAAGCCGTTCTTTTTTACTTTAATAATCTAAGGATATCATTTATGAGAGTAACAACAAACTTTATACTATTTCTATTTGTTTCCAGCACAATATTGTATTCTTGTAAAGAAAACAACTTTTCTACAAGATTATTAAAGGAAGCACAATCTTTATTAGATAATAATCCGAAAGAGGCTCTATTATTACTTGACTCTATAGAGAATCCTCAGAAGATGAATGAAGATGATTATATGCAATTTATAGTTGCTCATGTGGCTGCCAAGCAAGAAACAAGAGCAGATATATCAACCGAGAAAAATATATTTAAGGCTCAAAATTACTACAACGCTAAAAGCGATTATAAGCAAACAGCATATGCTAACTATTATGCAGCCTGGGTCGACTATTCGAATAAAGAACTTCCAAAATCGTTGGAATCTTTTATGAATGCAGCGTATTATAGTCAAAAAACAGATGATAATTTTTTAGCTGCTAAAAGTTATAATAATATCGGGTATATTTATTATCAGCAAGATCTACTCGATAGTGCAATCGTTAATTACAAAAAAGCATTACAGCATTTCGATAAATTAGAAAATGCGGATAATAAAATTCTGACAGTATACACCTATATCGGTCGTGCATTCGAAGAAAGTAAAAGAATTGACAGTGCTTCTTTTTATTATAATAAAGCATTGAATAGGGCAATAGAATCAAATAACGAAAAATTTCAAAGTTATTCTTTACAAAATTTAGGAGTATTATTCTATAATATGCAGGAATATGAAAAGGCTATTGAGTATTACCTGTCTGCATTGAATTTAGCTGCTACAGACAAAGAAAATGTACGAAAGATGAATGTAGGTATGCTGATGATTTATAATAAAAAGAAAAATACTGATCTAGCTAAACAATATGCCGAATTAACAATAGCAGACCTGCCCGCAATAACAAATAATTATACTTTAAAATCAGCGTATGTGGCACTTTCCGAGTATTATCAATTAACGGGTGACTATCAAAAAGCAATACAATACAGAGACCTTGAAAAGATAAGCCAGATTCAGATCGAAGATGAAGAAAATGCAGCGGGATTGTTTGAAGCTGACAAGAACTTCTACCTGACTCAAAAGGACATGGTAGCTCAGGAATTCAGAATGTTTGTTATTCAGTGTATTATTGGAGGGCTACTTGTTCTGGGAACTATCTTATTTTTTGTAATAAGTGTTTATAGGCATAATAAAAAGGATGAAGAAGAAATCAAAGGAATTACTGAAAAGTATGACCTAATTCTAGGGATGCTTCGCTCAATGAATAAGAGTGATAATTCGGGAGCTGAAATAAAAGCGATTCTGGATGAAATAGAAAAAGAAAAAAGTAAAGAAGGAGAGAAATAAATACTACACTCAATTTTTTTTAGCACCGCAGGAGTTTTTCTTGTGGTGTTTTTGCTTTTTGGCAACATCGGATTTACATTTATCGGGTAATGTTCTAAAGCAGTATTGCAGTAATTATAGACGATACTTTTTGAGTTGTTTTCTTATTGCCGTTAATTCAAATTCAATATTATCTTCGTCTATGGGTTCTCCTAAGTTTATTATTGCCAGCATGTCTTTTTTGCAGTAGCCATATTCATTCAGAATGAATATAAGTAACTGTTTATCCGTTAAATGTTTTATAATTTGATTTTTGACACCGGATTTCCGCAGGTATATTTTGGCATTTTCTATTAGGTAGTTGTTTGATTTTTTCTTCAGATCCTCAATAATGTGTTTGATTTTATTAATTAATTCGGGATATTCATCTGCGCCAAATTCTACAGCCAGTTCTTTTATCTCATTTTCAACATTATCCCAGTCATGAATTATGTTCTGATAAATACCCTGGACGAATGATAAGTTTTCTACTTTGAGTTTTAAAAATTCATTTTCAGTCTCTAACAATCTACTTTTCTCCTGTTCTTTCCTGCTCTTTTCCTCTTCTCTCTGATGTTTTAGCCGGTTATTCTTTACAATGAGAATAATAATTAGAGTAAGGATCAGAACCATGCTAATACTTAGTATGATAACTATTTTGAACTTTAGCTCACCTTTGGCAATTTCCTCATTTTTTTGATATAGCTGATGTTCTTTTTGTACATTCATCAAGTTTTTCAATCCTTTATCATCACTTATCTTTTTGTTTACCTCCTGTATTAAATTGTAATACAGTGAAACTTCATTACAATCGGAATTCAAAGCATAAAAATCGGCTAAAGATGTATAAATACTTCTAAGAATTAAATTGTCGTTTATTTTAGATAAACCTTTTTTTATTTCATCGATATGAAACAGTACCGAATCATTTTCCTGCATTTTTAAATACAACCTTGCTAAACTTAGGTGTACCCTCAAAGACTCTTCTTCATTTTTCGTTTTTTTTAATGCCCTGTTTAAGTACTCCTTTGAATTTTGATACTCTCCTTTTTCACGCAGAACTGTGCCAACTAGATGGGTGATACTTGTTTCATAGGCTTGATTATTTCTTTTCTTTGCTAATTCCAAGCCATTGTGTAGATATACAAGCGCGCTGTCTAAGCTATTCATATCATTATATGTCCGGCCTATTTGTTGTAAAACGAGTATTTGGTTATTTTCAGTGCCTTCGAGTTTAATATAGTACTGATAGGCTTCCTTATATCGCACTATTGCCGTATCTGTATTCTCGTTGTAGTAATATAAGTTTGCTATACTATGCAAACTCTTTGCAATAATAGGATCATTATTGGACTGATGTGCATCGTATTCGGCTTTGAGAAAGGATGCCAGAGCCATATCTTGCTTTTCTCTAACCATTGATACTCTTCCAGAGATATAGTTAGCAATTGCCCCCTTATCCGAATCATTCGAATTGTTGTAATATTCCTGAGCTTTGTAAATCAATGTGTCATTGGAAATGTCTTGCTGTGTTTTAAGTTTTGCTTCAACATATGTTACAATATATGACATATAATCTTCACTGTCCATTAGCTCCGGATTTTGGATGGAGTCTAAGAGTATCAAAGCGTCAGTAGGCTTATCAAATAGCAGGTTTCTGGATTGCGTTAATAATTCAACTGATTTACTGTTCTCTTTACAGGAAAACAACATAGATAGGAGAAGTATAAGCAGACAATTTACCTTGTCTTTCATAGTGCTATTCATAAATATCGTGAATTGGTTTTCAGTATAAGTTTACTGAATGTAATATGATTGCGAGGTAATCAAAGTAAGTGCAATCGAGAACTTTTTGATTTAGCATACTTTAATTATGAATTAATCAATTTCTAATGGAATCCTTTAAGTCCATACTATCTCGTGGGATAGTAATAGATTCTTTATAATTTGGTTCAATAGGTCTTCCTCCTTCTCCCGGATCATCTTTATCATCCCATAGTTTTGAGCAGGAAGCCATTGAAAATAAAATTCCGCAAAGTAAAGTCATTATTAAAAGTACTTTTTTCATTGTTCTGGCAATATAGATTAGCGTGTTTTAAACTGTAATATTAATAAAACAATATAAAATGTACAAGAGGTAGGGGGAGGACGTACGTATTGTGATAGTATAAATAAAATGATTTTATAGTATATTGATAAATACCAGGCAATTATAGGAGTGACTATTGAAAGTCTTAAATGAATTGTGACTTCTGTTATTGTTTTATTATATGTTATTGTCAAAATAAAGAAATCAATATCTCTAGTAGTTGACCGGGAATTCAGTTATATGCTATCTTAGAATGTCTCTTATATTCATCCTATTTATTTATTATTGATAAGTGTAATTTATTTAATATTTATTTACATTATGTATATATTCTATTCTATACTTTACGTTGAGAATTGATTAAAATGTTTTTATGAGTCTTGATTTAAACTTAAAATCATAGATAAAATTTGATATTAGCCTTATAAAAATCTTTTAGGTGTTTTTTTTAATATTCTAAAAATTAGTTATTTAAATATATTTTCTCGACAGATAATCTATATCTACTCTATTCTGGCATTATTCTTTCATAATCCACAATTAACTTTGTTAGGAATTAAACAAAATACGAATCAGTTGTATGTGAATCAAGATTGTTTATTATTTAACTTGAAGTATCAGTTAGTCATTGTATTTTTATTCCCATGCTGAACAGAATTTCTTTCGAAAACCAAATGCTATTAATTTATTCCTGTATTTTTCTTCATAATAAACTACATAACTATGAAAACTAACTCCCTATTATTTTTAATTATTTTAACAGGTATTATCTTACTTTTATCTTCTTGTTCACAGATGGAATTCGATGAACAGGATAGTGGAGATGTAAGTCCCGGCAACCCTCCAAGAGCCAGTCAACAAACTTCTTTACATCAACATGAAGATAGCATTGATGCTAAGACGAATTCAGAGACTTTTCAGTAAAAGTAAACACTAATCAGTTTATTTTGAACTGAACTTACTAATTCAATGCTTATTTATGAAAATAACAATATCCGGGAAAGTTTTCTTTCTTGCACTGAGCGTGTTTGCTTTACTGTCCTCTTGTGATAAAAGCACTTATTCAGACGAATTATTAACAAAAGCCAGAAATGTCATTGAGAACAGCCCCATTGACGCTCTTAATTTTCTTGATTCAATACGAAATCCGCAAGAAATGGGGTGCGATAAATACATGCTATTTATAGTTACACATGTACAAGCAAAATATAAGACATATCAGGATGTAAAAAATGACACTTTAATATTTAAAGCTCAGAACTATTTCAACAAAAAAAACAATCCGGATGAAGCTGCGCTTGCATATTTTTATGCAGCAATTGTTTACAAAGAAAATAGTTTTTTTGATAAAGCATTGGAAAGTTTTCTGATAGGAGGAGAATTTGCATGTAAATCACAAAATCAAGTATTAACAGGAAAGATAAATGATAATATTGGTTTTATATTTTACAATCAGGGAATGATGGATAGTGCTATTGTTTACTACGGGCAGGCATTAAGCATATATAATACTAACCCTTCTACTGACCTGTTTAAATTAGAGGCAATTAATTCTATCGGATCAGCCTACTTTAATCTTAATCAACTTGACAGTGCATTATTTAATTATCAAAAAGGTTTAGATTTGGCGACTAAAATAAATAACGTACCTAATATTATAACTTTTAATCACAGATTAGGAGTGGTCTCCCGTGAAAAAGGGGAATATTTAAAAGCGTCTGATTATTTACACAAAGCTTTACATCAGAATACAAATTCAGGAGATTCTATACAAATATATTTAAACCTATCGAAAATATTCAATAAAACAAATCAACTGGATTCATCTAAATACTATACAGACAGAATTAAAGAGCGATTGGCCGAAATAAAGAATAATTATATACTCAGGAGTGTTTATGGTTCTATATCCGATTATCATTATCAGTCGGCAGATTATCAGCAGGCATTACATTATAAAACATTGCAAATGGCGATTGTTCAGAAAATAGCTGAAGAAACTAATTTAGAAAATGTCATGAAAGCAGAAAATAAGTACAGGATGTATTTATTGGATCAGGAATATGCTGCTAAAAGAAAACAGATGCTTTCAATAAATATAATTGTGGTAATTATAATAATAATGACCTATTTATTTTGTCGTAAAACCACATACAAACGACAAAAAAAACTCGAAGAAAAACTACATTTTAATACTCAGCAAGTCCTTTATGAACATAGTATAGCCAGTAAAAACTACCTTGAAACAATATATGAAAATTTTATAATCAAATGGGCAGATATTGATGAAAAAGTTACCCAAATATTGTTGTTGGGGCAAGAAATAAATTTATCCATCTATGTAGAAATTAAATCAATGGTTGAAGAGCTAAAGTATCAAACTAATGAACAATTAAAGGAACTGGCAAAAAGCTATCTATACTCACATGTTCATACCGGGAAAAAAGCATCTGCTGCATTGACAGATATGGAACTGGTCATACTAATGTTGTGTCATCTTGAATATAGTGAATCTGCAATAGCAATTATTACAGGGAACAATTCCCGGATATTTGATTTAAATGAATCTAAACTTGCAATACACGCTAAATTACGCAATGCCGGAATGAGTGAGCATTCTATCAGGCTGATCTTAAATCCGGAACAATTATAAATTACTCTATATTTATCAATTTTATAAAACTTATTTTGCTGCTTATAAGTAGGTATTACTGCTTTACAAATTGAATTAATCGTAGTTTACAGGAAAGATTTATGTGAAGAAATTTTAGAACATATTTTTGGTTTAAAATTTTTAAGCTAAATAATTCTGATTTCTATCTATTTGTTTATCCGTTCACTAGAGTGAAATATCCTTTAATCGGTTTAAATTGACAACTTTATGATTTGGTCTAACATCAAGCCTGTACAGTCAGAAATGATTTGTATATCAATACCTTTGCTTTTCATTTTAGATGCTATTTCTATTACTTGTTTATCGGGCAATAACTTTGAAAACAACCACTCGCAGATTTGATCCAATGTCTCTAATAACTGTTTTTTTCCGTCACGTGTATTAAAATCAATCCCCCAGTAAGTTGACTTATCCTTTATAAGAGTCAGATAATATATACCACCGACCAACAAGCCCATTATTACATTTATATTTACACCTCTTTCTGTAAAAGACTTAAGGTATTCTTCAATAAGGTATCTGTTATAAATAATCTCTCTTGATTTAACACTTCTTGCGGTTGTCTTATTATCTTCAACCATTTCCCATATTAAAACCTGTTGCATTGTCTTATTCTTATACAGGTCTTTTACCAACCCATTTAATATCCGTTTTAAATAAGCTTCCACATCTTCAGCCTTTCTCTTATCGAAAGCATCATCCACAATATCGGTAAACCATAAACTTTGTTTCTCCACAAACTTATCGAATAATCCGTCCAAACCATCGTACCACTTATAAAAAACAGGAGCTGTCGTTTCAGATAATTGAGCAATGCTAGTAAGCGTAGTCTTTTGAAAACCCATAGCCTCAATCAATTGCTTTGTAGCAGCCATTATATCTTTCTCCAAATTATAATTAGTCCGGCGATTTACTTTCTTTTGATCTTTTTCCATAACCGAAGATTGCATATAAAATAATTAGATAGTATTATTTATATCAAAGACTTGTATTTATTTAAATAAAATTAATTATATATTTGTATATTAACTAATATAAGATCGTTCTAATTCGGAATTTATATCTCACAAACTTTAATATACCTCTTTCAATTAGCACAAAAGACAACAAATATACACTAATTATATAATTACTATGGCCACACCAAATTCAAATGAAAAAAACATTCAAATATCTGCGAAATTAACAGTCGCCGGTAAAGAAATGAATTTTGTAGAATTATCCGTTATTCAAGCCTATGGTGAACATCACCAGTTTAGTATAAAACTGGATTATGTGCTTCTACAACAAACATTCATGGACAATCCCCTAGAACAGATAGAACTGAACGGTCAACCTGTTACAATACAATTTATGCACGGTGATGGCGGAGGTACGACTTATCCCTTTAAAGGTATCATAACAGATGTAAGAAAAACAGGAGAAAGAGGACAAAACGGCTATTTCATACTATCGGGATATAGCCCGACAATCTTATTGGACAGGGGTAAACGATATGATATATATTCAGATATGTCACTCAAAAAAGTTTTCGAAGAAGCAGCATATGGAATAGACGATAACTTATTGGAGATCGTAAATTCCCCGATTCATAAAGGAAAAGTAGATTTTCTGATGCAATACAATGAAACAGACTGGGAATTTTTAAAACGGACAGCCTATCTGTATACTGAAAATATCTTCTATAGCGGTAGTCAGCTATTGATTGGTGAATATGAAGAATTTTCAACCATAAATCTAACCTATGACAAGGAAATAACTTCTTTCCAATCGTGCACAAAATATCTACCGAATATGTTCCTGAACTATGAATATATGGCAGACCGTGACGATACTTTAACAAGAGACACCCCTAAGAACGTTGAGAATTCGGATGTATATATAGACAAAATGCATGCTAAAAATGCATCCCTGAACAGCGAATTAGTACCCAATATGCCGATTGAAGTAAATGCGGGAGATGTAGGTTCCCTTCTGGAATTTGTCAAAAGAAAACAAGTCCGTAATGCAGCAAAATCCGTTTACATTTATGGAGAAGCCAATACATATAAACCGACAATAGGCAGGATAATTCAAATCACCCTTCCCAAAAACATGTCTAACGGACGCGAATTGGGAACTTACAGGGTTATCAAATCAAAACATATAATCGATCAGAACCATCGGTATACAAATGAATTTGAAGCAGTACCTGCCAAATTAAAAGTAATGCCGGTCGATACACCACCGGTAATACCGACTGCCCACTCTGTCAGGGCAACAGTAACAAGTAATCAGGACCCACAAGCTATAGGAAGGGTTCAGGTCGATTTTCCATTCGCGGATAAACATTACAGTAAGGCGTGGCTACGTGTTATGACCCCTAATGCAGGTATGAGTGAAGATGTATCTAAAAACAGAGGATTTGTATTTATTCCCGAAAAAGGAGATCAGGTAATGATCGGCTTTGAATTTGGCAATCCCAATTTTCCGTTTGTAATGGGCAGCATGTTTCATGGCAAGAACGGTATGGGGGGACAAGCCGAAAACCATATTAAAAGTATGATTACCCGTAGTGGGCATACACTCGAATTTGATGATGCCGAAGAATCGTTAAGTATTACCCTTAAGGATAAGAAAGGTAATTTCCTACATATAGACAGCAAAGGAAATAATATTGAGATTACTGCTCTGGAAACCATGACACTCACAGCTAAAAATATAATTATTCAGGCAGATGAAAATATAAGTGCTGAAGCCGGAAAAAATATGGATATTCAGGTTGGAGAGAACCAGACGAATATGGTAGGCGGTGATATCAAAACAAGATCAGCCAACCATTCTCAGGATGTTTCCGAAGCATCCAATGTAACGATTGGAACTAAGCTGGATATTACTTCCGGAGAAACTAAATTTGTTGCTGAAAGTGGCGATTTTACAGTTCAGAGTGCCGGTGTAGCCCTTATACAAGGTGCTGAAGACGCGAGAATAAGTAAAGCATAAATTCACAAATAAAATAATAAAGCCTATGTCTGCATTAGCATTCGATGAAAGCCGGAAAGTAGAACCAGTCAGTAAATACGATTTTGTACCCGAAGTTGTATTTTCGGGTAATAAGAGTGCCGGAAATTTCTATAAATGGGATAATACAGGGATATCAAACGAATGGAAAGGAAGTGTCTATTTTAATACCTGCCCGATTTGTGAAAGTGCAAGAAAACAAAAAATAGAAGCCCAAGGCTTTGATTATTTAAGTTATAAACTATCTAACTATTTAGAGAAAAACGAGAGAAAACTTGAATATCTTCAAGTATGGGGTAAAGGAGAAATAGAGTTAGAGTTCAAAATAATAAACGGGAATAAAAATGCAACAGACAATGACGGTGTCATTGAAGTGAAACTTGTGGCTGACAAATCGGAATTTGAGTTAGTCGGTACTCAAAAATTTGATGTAAACATTGGACAAACAATAAAGATCAAACTGAAAGTTAATAAAATCACACCTTATATTGAGTCAGGTTCAGTTTCCGGGAAAACGCAAAACATGCTTAAAGCACCAAGTATCGAATTTTATGCTTACGATGATACTTCTGGTTATTTTGACTTTAAAGGAACAGTGTCAGGGAAAATTTTAGTCGGTAAATTTGCGATTCTTCCCTGGAGTTGTGTAAATGAAGGCTGGTCTAAAGTATCTCCTTTTATTGCGGATTCTGATTTTGTTGTTTATACCACAGATTGTTTAGTTGCTGCAAAAGCTCAGATAAAAAAAGAAAAATACCGCACAGCGGACAGTGGGTATAGTGAAGATTTTGATTATGCCTATCTGGTATACAAGGATCAAAAAGGACGTTTAGGAGATAAGGATGCTAAAGGTAATCCTCTTGTTACAAACAAACCCAAAGATCCGATTATCTATAAGGAAGCCTTTACTAAAGCGGTTGCATATTTGAAAGAATCGATGCCTAATTCTGTCCCTGTTATCGTAGGAGTCGATCATTCACAACGGTCAGCCAGCTATCCCAGTACAGGTGGAGACGGGACATCTGATCATTTCATCGTATTTGTAGGTATGGACAAAGACAGTAGCATTATTCATGGGAACGAGTCGACCTGCTATTTTTACTTTTTTGATAATGCAGTATCTAATGGCTATTCCACAAGTAATAAAATATATAGTAACTGTATTGAGAATACGATGACTTCATCCGCTACAAATACATTTATCAGTGCAACAGGCTACAAAAAATACTTTGTGACACAAGTTCGTAAGTCGGTAAAAATCAAATAGAATATTATTATGAGCATAAAATATACAATTACTTATTTCTTATGCTTTCTTCTGTTTGTGAATTGTTCGATGGCAGAAAGAAAAGATTTAGTCCCGTTTGACAATGAAAAAGGATTGTGGGGTTATATGGACTATACTTCCCATAAAGAAGTTATACCACCTAAATACAATCTGGCATACCCATTTATAAATAGTTATGCAATTGTCGGATTCGAGGAAAACGGACAATTCAGATTCGGTGTTATAGATAGCTTGGATAATTATGCTCTGTATCCTGAATATAAACTGATTTATATAGAAAACGGGTATATCCATGCAAAGAAAGACAACATAGCATGCCTGTTCGACTCTAAGATGAAAGAAGTTATTCCCTGCATTTATGAAGATATCCGTTCAGCCGACAGCAGATACTTTTTTGTAAAGAAAAATGGTAAATGGGGCTGCTATGATATACAGGAACAACGGGAAAACATACCATTGGAATATAATGAATTTGGCATCTACAATAACATGCCCGGAATATCTAACGGTGACTCTTTCATTACCTTAAACCAGCTTATAGACGTAAAAGAATTAAATCAGGATAATGTCAGGATAATCGACCAGGGGGACAATAGAATCAGCGTGATAGACAAAACAGGCAAAACCATATTTTCAGAACGATATGGTTGGGTAGGTTCCCCCGCTTATAAAGAAGGACTGATGGCTTTTATAAAACGTGATGGAAATGGCAAATGGGGCTTTATAGATACCGATGGCAAACTGGCTATACCCTATACGTACGACTTTGTTGATACTTTCGGTTTCATTGGAGGATTTGCCGTTGTTTCCGAGAAAGGAGAGAACCCAACAAAGAATAAGAATGCGGTTATAAATAAAAGTAATGAATTAGTCCTGCCTTTTACGCTGGACTCCACATATACTATTTTAGAAGATTCTACAATCTTAATTTACAATAAGCAAATACAGAAATCGAAACTGGTCGATAACAAACTGAATGAAATTATTCCATACCGATACGAATCGATAGAATATATCGAATACGGGTTTTACAGAGGTAAAACAAATGGTTTGTATGCAGTTATAGATAAGTCGGGAAAAGAACGTTTGTCAGCCCAATTTGCAGATATTTCAAAATTTAAGAATGGAATGTGCATAGTTAGAGGAACTACTGGAGAAGAAGGCTTTATTAATACACAGGCAGAACTCATTATTCCAAGTAAATATAAAATTGAATATAATTCAGACGATTTATTTGGAAACGGATTTGTGTATACAAAAAATGATTCGCTTGCATTTCAAAATAAAACAATGCTATTAGATAAAAATGGAAGAGAGTATATCGTAAAAATGTTACCTGTTAGAATACTAAAATGAATATCTCTTATTTCAAATAACACAAAACAATATAAATCATCGGATTAATCCTTAAATATATGATTGATTATATACAGACTAACACTTATAGCAGGAGCAAGATAAAAGATACGGATTCTGTTCAGGAATTTTCTTATAGAAGATACCTTAGAGTCATACCGTTAAAAACGAAGACCGACAAAAAAGTATTCTATAACAAGGAATTGAATATGCATTTTGAGTCTCCGGAATCTTTCTATTCCTATGAAATAGAAGTGGAGGATATACATGTGAATATGGCTAAAGAATTCCGCAAAGCCCAAGATTTTCTTCGTAGGCTGAATTATAAATACGACTGGATTCACCTTGAAAAAAATGATAACGGCAAAATAACAAGAGTATCTAATCTGGATGAATTACGTAAGAACTGGATTAAGCTGAAAGAACGGATATTACACCATTATAAAGGAGAGGCTGCTGAATCTTATCTGGAAAAAATATCTGATGATTTTGAACATGACAATCATTTTAAAGACATATTCAGCCAGTATTACGAGTATGGACTGCTCTACCCTCCCATACCTGAATCTCATGGGGAAGAATGGAAAATACAGCGTTTAATAAAACTGGATAACACGCCGGAAACAAAACTAATGGAAACCTTATCATTTAAAGATAAACACGAAAATACCAGAAGGTATATTTTGGATTGGAAGAAACATGATCCTGATTCACCAATCGAACTAAAAGAAGCAAAAGGAAATATTGAATATTGTACACTCAGCAATACTTTAAAAAAAGCTGAAGCTCATATCACATTTGCTTATGATGACAGTATCATCAACAAATGGAATTTCAGATTGGAAAAAATAGAAAACTTAAATAATCAGACATTATGAGTTTAATGGGATTAATTGCAATAGCAATCGTTGTTGTAATAATGTTAATAGTTATAATAGCCAGTATAAATTTCGTGATGAACGAAAATATGAAAGAAAAGGCAGCCGAGGAAGAAAAGAACAAGCCGACCACTCCCGACAAGATGAATGATAAGGATAAGGAAGCTTACAAGAAAGAAAAACAAGATAATAAGTGGAGCGACCCCAATGAACATGCCAAATATGTAATTATGGGCGGTAAAATAGAGTGTTCATTCTGCTCTCCGACATTTGCTGATATAATAGTAACTTCCACTACTGTCAAATTGCAGGACAAGCCGTGGGTTACTGTTGATGATAAAGATGGCAAAAAGAACTTTAACTTCACCGGAGTTTGTAAGCATCCTTCACAACAAAAACCGGGTTCACCTCCTCCTCCCTGCAAAACTGTAATCAGTCTGGGAGCATGGAAGAATTTCTCGAAAACGCTGATCGATGGTAAGAACGCCATTGTAGTTGAGTCAACTATTCCGTGTATGATAAGCGGACAAGACCTGAAAATAAAAGATAGCGGTCAGAAAGCAACTTTGACCAAAATAGAGCCGGATAGAAAAGAATCAAAGATTCATGTTACTTTAGAATCAATAGATACTGAGTATTTTACACCACTGGGAATTCAGAATCCTGTAAATAAGAATATAAAAACATCAGGATATTTTTCCATAAAATATAAAATAACAGGAGAAGATGCGACATCTATACGCTTTTCAGTTTTTACAAAATATGGCAATTTAGTCGGTTTCGCATCTTTAGCTAACTTACAGGAAGTAGTAGTTACAGGTCAAAAAACAGGAAACAAAGCTGATAAAAAGGCGACTCACAGTATTATCATGGAAAATAGGATTATAGAAGACAAACATCTGAAACAAGGAAGTCATGTTATAAAATGGGATGGTTTCAGTGATGAAGGTGTTTTAGATACGGCAAATTTGTTAGGTAGCCTACGTTTTCAGGTTTCTGTAGTCGGATCGGACGGCTCAATATCAGTAGTTTCCGCGAAAGAAGTGACAACCGAGAAAATAGAACCAGCAGCAAAATGGGTAAAAGCTGTAATAACCAATACCGGCAGTACAAAAAACATTGACATTGCAATCAATATAAATCTGGTTGATGGTGGAGAAAAAGGTTTGAGCTGTAGTACATATCATTATACCACTGGAGGAAGTCCTACTGTTGGAGCTCCCGGAGAATACCACTCAGGTACTGTTTGTGATTGGGATAAAATTCCAGCATCATCTATCAATCCTGTAAACCCAGTTATTAAGTCAAGAACCCGCTCTTTTGATGATCTGGTTAATATGGTATTAAAGGGCATGAAAATTTATTGGAGCCGTAATGGTAGCAGAGACAATGGTGTTACTGTAAATAATGTAAACTTCACAGTCAATACTTTAGCAGAAAATACAACTAAGAAACCGCCCTATTCTCTGGATGATATGCCCCTTATATATAATACGAATGGAGATTGGGGGCGATCGGGCAATCCGGGAGGTTCTTCCTATGGGCTAGGCATTGCAAAAGTAGTAAAAGGTATAGATGCAATTATTAATATGATACAACAAACAACTTATAGCGTAGGCTATCTCAGATATTCAAGTGGTAGATGGGGGTACGAGACTGATAAAGATGCTGATGACGAATTTACTGAGACATCAGCACATGAGCTTGGACACGAAATATTACAAGCGTTTGGGGGTGATATTTATTCTTATCAACATAAAGGCTCTTCTTATCTTACTCAGGAGACAAAACCTACAACTCCTGACAACAAAAAATGGTATGATAAAACATTAGCAGAAAATATTTGGGATTGGAGTAAAGATCAGATGAAAGATGTTAAAGGAGAAAATGCACCAAGCACAGGGGAGCAAGACTTAATGAAATATTATCATGGAGGCAAAGCTTTTGGTCGCATTGTTGCAGCAGAAGAAGATTTGAAAGGTTTAATTTGGTTAACAAGCATAAAAATATCAAAATGAAAAAAATATCACTTATAATATTATATTTATTAATAGCTCTTGGGATCTCTATCATATGTTTGGTCTGGTACATGTGGAGAGGAGCACCTGATCCTAGAGAGATACAAAGTCAAATTAGAACTCAATATAAATCTCTTCGATTTGAAAATAAATATGATTCTACCTATTTTTTTATCAAGATTAATTTCGAATACACTTCGCAAGATTCTTTATCATATACTAAGTCTAAAATGGACTCAATAGTTTCATTTAGTAAACGGGATTCTCTTATGCTTAATCATTATCCGAGTAATGAATCAAGCTTATTATTACCTGTATTGAGAACCGATTCTGTAAAATTCCCCAAAGCATTCTATGTTAAAATTTATAATAAGGATAAAAGTCAACTTTTAAAGGAACTAAATTATAATTCATTTATGGAACATGCGATACCTGAATATATTGCTAATAAGGAGAATCTACTGACAGCACAACAATGGACATTAGTAATAGATAGTACACTTTTGGATTTGAAGAAATAGATTTAATGGAATTAATTCATCTGAAAAGGTTTTATATATAATGGGACAAACCTGTGCCGGTAATACATCTAATGTAATGGATTACTATTCTAATCATGATGATTTTTACAAATGGCAATGGATAAGACTACGTTTAACAGCAATAAACCATCAAAACACAGAATAATGATGAAGATAATTTTATATTTATTCCTTTTCTTTTCTTTTTATCTACAAGCTCAAAACAATGTTGATTCATTGTGCAAGAATAGATATGATGAGTTGAATAAATCAAGTACTTCTGGTTTTAAGAGACTTAATAAGTTGTCTTACGAATTTGATTTAACAAAATCTTTAAATAGGAATTACATTGATAAAAATGGAACTAGTCTTCATGGTTGGTACTCTTTTGA
Organism: Dysgonomonas sp. ZJ709; assembly: GCF_011039195.1. Classification (NCBI taxonomy): domain Bacteria; kingdom Pseudomonadati; phylum Bacteroidota; class Bacteroidia; order Bacteroidales; family Dysgonomonadaceae; genus Dysgonomonas; species Dysgonomonas sp. ZJ709. The sequence continues at coordinate 5,945 of NZ_JAAKEM010000017.1, read as the reverse complement.
TCTCATTTCAAGATTAATAACAGATAATAGCCAGAAAGGATTAATGGGTAGTTCTCCAAATTATTCAGCAGCTTTATTAGAGAATTTTAGGAAGGCTGATAAAATAATAGTTTCTGTAAAAGGCTGTTTTGATCAAGGCGTGCCTTGTTGTAGTAGGTATTCAAGAATTAAATGGGATGAGTATGATGAGTTTCTTGGAGAAAACAATAAAACTATCTGGAAAAATACATCAATCTTAAAAATTGAATACTTTAAAGATGGTCTATTAGATGGAAAATATGCAGTATTGAATGACGCAGGAAAATATATCTACAATACTGATTTTGTTAATGGAACTGGTTACTATAAAGATTATTACCCAACGGGGTATGATGATGTATTAGTTGAAGGAGCATTAATAAAAGGGAAAAAAGTCGGTACATGGAAATATTATGTTGGAAAGATTAATAATGAAAATGGGATAGTAGAGATATGCAATATATACGTTGAAAAATATTCCAAAGGGGAATTAATTACAGAATATCGATTTTACAATAGTAAAGAAATGGATCAGAAAATAAAAAAAGCTGTAGAATGGGAAAGGCAACCAGTTAAGTTAAGAAAAGGTAAAGAAAATCCTTTTCTTGAATAGAAATGAAAATAGGCAAAAATAATCTCAGATACAAATCAATGACATTAATCAGAGTATCCATATCATTAATCTTATATTTTATTTTTAGCTTGGCTGCAAAAACACAAGACAAGGATATCTTTTTGATAAAGACAGATTCAGGCTATACATATATTGATAATAATGGTAACCTAATTATAAACAAAACATTTGATCATGCAGGTCGCTTTTTCGAAGGCAAAGCTGTTGCAACACTAAATGGTTATGCAGGTTATATAAACAGAAAAGGCGAATTTATTATAAAGCCTCAGTTTGAATATGCATTGCCTTTTCATGCCGGGGTAGCAAGGGTATGGAAAAACAAAAAGCCTTACCTGATTGATGATAGAGGGAATATAATGTTCAGCCATAATTATAAATTTATTGATCATGCCTGTACAGATAAGAATATACCATTATTTAAAGTAACTACTCAAAAAGATAACTTGACAGGTCTGGTGGATAAATATGGGAAATCAATAATGAGTCCACAAAAGTTTGATCGTTTTTCACTTTTTAATGATGATGTGTCTGTTGTTCAAAAGGGGTATATGGAGTATGGTGTAGTTAATACAAAAGGAACAATAATAGTACCTTTTGGAGAATATAACCATATAAGCGAATTCTCAAACGGTATGGCGCTGGTTGAATCTAAAAACTGGGAGAACAAAACGATAGGATTTATAAATACCAAAGGAGAACTTGTATTTAAAAGGAAGAAATCTACACTCGTTGGAAAGCAATATTCTGATGACAGATGTTTGGTCGAATGGGAGTCCGGCACAGATAATATAACCATGTATGACATACTCGATAAAAAAGGAAATATTGTTTATTCACATATTGGAGAAAATGTATCCACAATCTCACCATTTCGTTTGGGCTACTCACTTATAGAAGAGAATAAAGCAGAAACAATGTATTATCTGTGGGATGTAGACGGTAATATTGTTAGGTTGGATAATACACCTGTCTATGGATATGACAAAGAAAAAGAATTGTACCTAACCGATAATGCCATTGTGGATAAAAAGGGTACAGTTATATCAAAAATAGGTACAGAAGGAAACCCTTGGTATCCGGTTTTAAAGGAGGGGGATTTTTGGTTACTGAACAATATAAATCCGGCAATTGGCGGAAATTTCGCTACAGACTGTTGGTATCTCGCCAATAACCATATAAATAATGAGTCAAATTCGTTTTATTACAGTGTGGATTATGAAAGTGGGCTAATTGGAGACTTGCTTTATGTTGAATTATCAGAAGGTAAGCATGCCTATATCAACAAAAATCTAATCACAATATGGATGCAAGATTGTAGAGAGCAGTCGAAGTATAATGTAGATTATGCAATTGATGGCGGACATTTTTATGAAGTAAAAGAATATAGCCAGTACGAAGACTATGGGTATAAATCTGCAAAAAAAATAACAAATGACCTTAAACATGATAATTCTATTTCTTTGGTTATATCGCCAATACAGGTAGAAGAAAATATTTTTAATGGCAAAAAACTTCATTACGAATGTTATTTGATAAATCCGACAAATGATACAATATCAATAGACGATTCCAAATTGGAAATAACCGCACAAGCTAAAGATAAAAAAGGTATCTGGCAAGATATTCAATCACGATCAGGATCATTATCTCATACAGTAACCGATAAAAAGACCATGCTAAAACCCAATGAATATTGGGCAGTACTTACCCCAGTCTATGATGGTGGATTTGAAACTGAAATGAGGCTAATAGTGAATCTGGGGGTAAAATCCGGGACAAAAGGTAAAACATCATATTATAAAACCATTATAAGTAATAGCATAAAATGCCATATCAATGCTGCTCAGTTCTTAAGACAGGAGCATACAAAAAAAGATAAAGAATTTTATCCATTCGAAGATTATACATTTGACCGAATGACTATTATTCTCTAATGATAAATTAGAACATTCAAGTAGATAAAAAATAGACTCCAATTATGCCACATGCCCAAAAAATCCGTAATCGCCTTCAAAAATTAGCTTGCTTAGCTTGGGAAACAAATAAGTTCGATAATTTGGATCCTCTGGTAAAAATAATGTTTGAATGCGTAGTTCAGGAGATTTCCCTCTTGGAATCCAGAATGAAAGATATAGCTTACTCTGCGAAGGATAATTTGGCCAGAGAGCTCACGCCCTTATACTATTTAGCCCTCCGTCCGGCACATACTATACTTCAGGCACAACCCCTCATTCCCGAGCAAGTTTTTGATCGGTATACAGCTTTCTATTTGAATACTATACCCAAACAAATTGAATCTTCCGGAGCTGAAATAATCAGCTTTCATCCCGTTGTAGATTCTAAATTGTACAATATCAAATTTAATTACCTCTTTCACCGAAAAGAATTATATTACATCGATACGGTTGACAAGAAGAGCATAATAACAACGACAGAACACCACTCCACTTATAATAAGATTTATCTGGGACTCGATATAGACCCGGCAATTATTGATCTCAAAGGGCTTTCTTTTTATATCGATTTTCCTGAATTACCAGAACTCCACGACTTTTTTGAACTCATATCATATACCAAATGTTATGCAGGAGGTAAACAACTGCAACTAACTCAAGGTTATCCCCTATTATCTAATAAAGAGATCGATCATTTCGAAAAAAACATACTGAACTACTACAAAAACAATTATCTGACTATTAAAGAAACAGCATATGTGCGTGATATACCTTTAGAGGTCTTACCACCCGAACTATTAGCACTTGCAGATACCGAAGCAATTTCCGGATTAACCCCTAAACGTTGGATTGAACTGCAATTTCTCCCTAATTTCACGCCACCAGATCTGGCAAAAATGCTTATAGGAATAAATACTTTTCCTGCGAGTAATAAGAGGCTACATAAACAAAAAATTACAGGCGAACAATCCTATAAATTTGAAGATTTAACAGGCGATTATACCGAAAAATTCCTGGCAGTGGATAATGTTTCCGATGATCTTGAAACTAAATTCAATGCTGTAAATGGCAGGAATGAATTAGAAGATAATAATTATTGTGTTGAGAATACGAATTGGATTTTCCACAAAAAAATTGATTTGCATAGTGTTATGGAACGGCTGGTTCATACACTTACAAACGAAAAGACAGCCTTTCGAGAGATCGATATTGAGTCGATAGAAAATCAGGTAGATAAAATAAACCAATTATTACAAACTACATCAGAAAGCAAATCAGAAAACGATAAATATTATAAAGAAACAATCGCAAGGTTTTTCATCGACAGTGAAAAATCAAATGTTATTGATGTAAAGTATTGGGTCTGTAACGGTGAGCTTGTCAATGGAATTGAAAAGGGAACTTCTTTTATGGCTGAAAAAGGAGCAGGGTTAGACAATAATCCAGTATTATCTTTAGTCGATGTTCATGGCGGTAAGGAATTTACAGAAATAGCTGATCTTAATGCAGTGTTCTTCTATTTACTGTCATCGAGAGACCGTATACTTACACACCATAATATAACCTCCTTTTGTAAGGCTGAACTAGGTCGTGCTATCAGTGATGTAGATGCAAAAAGAGCAGCCAAGATAAGTCCCAAACCACACGAAGGAATTATCAATGTAATGGAGATTCAACTTACTCCTTCTAAAGAATATCCTTACCTGATTAAACGCAAAGGAGTATTGAGAGACTTATTGATAAGAATGAGAAATCGATCTCCCGGCAATTTTAACTTCAATATAAAAATTAAGTCTGTAGTAAATGAAGGGGAATCAGGTCAGGAAAAAACTCCATCATCACCCAATAGTAATATGTAGTATGCCTTTTATGACGCAAGAAGAATACGATACTTTTTCAAAGCTAAGGATTTATGTTTATCAGAGGATGGATTCTTTTGAAAGTTCGGTTGAAAAAATTAAAACCGACTATGACCAGAAACAACAAGCAGCTATCCTTAGTGGCATAATTGAACTTGTATTGCTTGTTGCACATACCGAAAAAGGACGGATATTATTTTCCAGAATATTGGAATATGTAAAAGACTTCGACTCTGAATTTGCTGAGAAATATTGGAATCTTTATGAAGAAGAAATCGAAAATATAGTCGAGAGTGGATTTTTCAAAGTACTTCATGATGATAAATAACCTGCAATCAAATTCAAGTATAATTAATGCTGATATGAAGTCAGGCACTTCAAATATAGTAATCAGGACAGAAATAAATGGCATATACCTTCAGACCAATGGCTTCTATTGAAAATATCTTAAAGAAAATAAATAAGCAATAATCTAGTTTTTCTTAGGTCAACCACGGATTCTTATTCGGGTAGTACCCAATGTTAGCAGGAGCTTCAGATGTATAATGCGGACATATGCGGACATATATACATACATCTTTCAAATAGCAATAGGTAACTACTTTTTTTGACGGATTAATTAATTCGTTAACTAAAATAGATATTTTATGCAAAATGAGGATGATGTAAAAGGATTGGGTAAGGTAATGGGCTTTATGCGTACATTGAGTATTTTATTTGTAGTAATACATCTTTATTGGTATTGTTACCAATGCGTTGTAAAATGGGGTATAAACATTGGAGTTGTAGACAGGATCTTACTGAACTTCCAAAACACATCAGGGCTTTTTTCTAATATCTTGTGGACAAAACTTTTCTCATTCGTCTTTCTGGCTCTTTCCTGTCTGGGATCTAAAGGCGTTAAAAACGAGAAGATTACCTGGCGAAATATAAATATCTGTTTATTTTTCGGCTTTGTCCTGTTTTTTCTGAACTGGTGGATACTAAAACTCCCTTTACCCATTGAAGCCAATGCTGCTCTATACATAACTGTAATTTCATTGGGTTTCGTCTTACTATTTGTTGCAGGCTTGTGGATGAGCAGACTACTAAAAAATACCCTCATGGATGATGTATTCAATATCGAGAATGAGTCTTTCATGCAAGAGACACGTTTAATGGAGAACGAATACTCTGTTAACCTTCCGACGAGATTCTATTATGAGAAAAAATGGAACGAAGGGTGGATAAACGTTGTGAACCCATTTCGGGCAACAATCGTTTTAGGAACTCCGGGATCTGGAAAATCATATGCAGTAGTCAATAATTACATCAAGCAGCACATAAAAAAAGGCTTCTCGATGTATATATACGGTGCGCCAGTCAAGGTAGTATAATAATCGTCCCTTTGGCAAGGATTAGGCAAGTGTTCTTTGAAAATGACCTATCATCACCGGCTCATCTGTTCAACGAAAGACGACAGGGAGTGTAGCACGCTCG
>NZ_JAAKEM010000016.1:0-103535 GCF_011039195.1 Dysgonomonas sp. ZJ709 | reverse complement strand
ATACCTTATCAACATGAATGGACAGTCGTACAGAGTTAAAGAAACTAAAAAAATGTTACAACCTGATGAAGAATAAATATCTTTAGCCAATCTCATCCGAGACACTTAGTGGTATACTTTTCAATTACTAAGTGGACTACTTTTCAATTATATTATACAATAAAAGAACTAACTGATTTACTCCTTAATGACCCTATTTTACTAATTGATTATCGTAAAAACAAATTTAAAATACTAGTAGATACGCTTACTATTGGTAGAAATAATCCGACAGACAACGATTGCATTACTTATATATCGTTTGATGCCATTCTAATAAATTCTAAAGGAATATCAGATGTTGATAAATGGATGGCAGATTTATCCAATAGTAAATTGGAGATAAGATTATAATACAGTTAAATTTGATGTGTTTGATATAACATAAAGAAAGCCCCATCACAGGGGCTTTTTCTTTTTTACTCCTCCGCTGTTAAATCTTCAAATTCACAAGTAAAACTCTGCCGATATACAAACAACGTGTTGTGTTGTTCCTCACCTTGCGATGTCCGGCTGAAAGGTGTGAAGTTCACCGTGCCAAATCCCTGCAATCTCTTATATACCTCTGCAATCAGATCGTAAGGCTCAAGGGCTTTATCACGTGCCTCTTGCGGTGCATTTCCCGATGTCCTGTTAGTGAGGTTTACATCGAATGCCAACTTGATTGTTATAGTCGCCTTACAGGACTGCGATGTATAAGTGATATCTTTCGACTGGGGTATTGATATACCGATCAGAAGACAGGGCAGCGACACATCCGGGCGGTCGTCCTTGCCTATTTTCTTAAGTTGTCCTTTGTCCCAATCTATCCAGCGCACCGTTGTTGGAAGCAAACCGCTTAACTGCCCGATCACAGCATTGTAAATTGTTTTCATCTTGTCATTATATTAATAATTTCACGTTTAATCTTGTCCTTAATATTTGCTTCCAAAACCGCCGAATAACCCATAAATGGACGGGTAGGCATCTGAAATGTTGTTTTGCCATATATTTTCGCATATAGTCCGAATTGATGCACACGCCCATAGCCTGTTACACTTGTTATTCTAGCTCCTGTATCCGTGAGTTTGTATGACAACCCCTTTTGTAACACGCTTGTTTCACCCGTCAATATATTTGCTGATGTGCGTGCATCAGAAAATCGACCTGTCGAAGAGTGTCCATACCAATCACTATCTTCGTCCCTACGCTTTACATCTTGCCACGGCTCAAGTGTCTCATCGGTGAAGCCTTCATTTGTAAATGATTCTTTAAAATGGCTCAGTGCTTCCCTGCCAAGAATGTCCTTAATATCATTACCTTGCACAAAATCGTTGATCTCTTTCATTTTTTGAGGAAAGAGCCTCGCATATTCTTGTATATCCATAAAAAAGCCTCTTTAAATGATCTTTAAATCATATTTAAACCTTATATTTGTAATCAAATGGGGAGAGACTTCGTAAAATCGGGGCTCGCCCCCCCAGCAAGGGAAAGCATTACAAGTGTTTTCCCTTGCTTATTTTTTACTAAATCGTTTCCGTAATGCCTGTACATCCAAGTATATTGGCTCTCTGCCTTTTCTAATCAGTATTATTACCTCTAAACTTTTGGCTCTATTTCCTTGCAAAGCAGCCTTAATTCCCTCGTATAATTCGGTAGATGGATAATCTTTTTCTAGTCTGATAACCACCTCTTCAACTCCTTGTTTTCCAGCTTCTTTTATTGAAGCCTGCATTGCGTTCTTGCCGTATGCCGTTGTCGGGTGTTTGGCATCCGAGAATATACCTGTACGATTATTGAATGCGTCAGGATTCTTAACACCTTCTACTATTGATGGTCTGAGTAATGTGTATTTCCCCCCACGATCGGCTAAAGCTTTGTACGTGGTGAGGTTCTTTTCCCTTTCGTTGCCTTGCTGCCTTACTATATCGACAAAACCACCCCGCTTGCCTTTGTAGGTTTCTTTTGCATTGTTTTCTGCCTCTTTTTGCAGTCGCTTGCCCTCTTGTGCTACTTCGTCACGCAAAGCTTTGTCGGTATGCTTGAAATATGGCGTTTCTTCTGTCTTAACAAATTCGGCACTTTTTGCCGGGTTGTTGGCGAAAATCGGATTTATCCCTCCATAATCCTGCGGTACTTCGGTTGCTTCCTTGTCAGTTGGTCTTACCGAGCAATTACACCCCCAATCGCTAGGAGGCAGATGATCGTCCCACCATTCGTGACCGATTGGTAGAATAGTACCAACATACATCAGGTGCGTATCGCGCGGATGGGATGCCCCTGTCTCAACATATTCAAGGTTAGGATACAAGTGCTTTGTGCGTTCTTATTGCTTCATGTCGGCAGCCATTAGGGCAGAACGAACAGCCATGTTGTATTCAGTAAGTAACCATTGCACGTTGTACTTTTCGCTGATCTGCAAGGCTAGTTTCTTAAACTTGTAGAATGAGCGGAGCTTACCGTTTTCGTCGTGCAAAAGAGCAGCTATCTCTTTCGTCTGTAGATGGTTTTTGAATGCGGAGAATACAGCGGCATTCTCTTTGAACTGCCTTACAAAATCTTCGTCGGCATCCTGTACCGTCAGCGAATTGTCTATACCCTGTTGCAGTGCGTTATTGGTAATATCGAATAGTGACTGATTGACAAGCTCCTGTCCCTTGTTCCCATACACATCACGTAACGCTTCATTTATAAGTTTGTCGATATTGATAGAAAAACCGTCATCGGCTAAGGTGATCTTTCCCGTAATACTCCTTTTCAATTTCCCGCTCAAGTTCTGAAATGCCCCGCTCCACGTTGTCGGGGCGTGAACGAAAAAACGATCAAAGAGTTTTAGTACGAAGTTGCGTTCATCGCTTAACTTTTCCTCTGTTTTGTCGGGTTCTTTGGGCTTTTCCTCTTTGGGCTTTTCTTCGGTTTGCTCCGGGGCGGTTTCTTCTTTTTCTTTCGTGGTGTCTTTCGTGTCCGATTTAGGTATCCCGGTTATCTCATACAAATAATCGTCGTCCACCTTTATGCCTGCCTCTTTTAATTTCAGAGCTATCTCAACACGCTCTTTAGTCGAAATACTTTCGCCTGCTTCCGGGAACGAGAAAAAGCCCCCTGCAACATCATAACCTCTTTTTACCAATAGCGGAACAAACCAACGGTTAAGTTTCCGCTGAACAAATCGCCGCAATTCCTTGTAAACCCCTTCCTCGGTGAGTTGATGAACTTCGGCTTGCGATTTTGAACTTCCGTTAATGGTAGTCATTGTATTTCTAAGAATACCGATAAGAATCTCCTCATTACAGGCATCCCTAAAACCCTTATAAATATCATTGCTGCCGGAGCTTTTGTTATCCAACACTTCAAAGTCCGCCTCTTTAGGTACGGCGGCATAAGGTGCGCCTCCCATCGATGACAAGAACTCTATCAGCTTATCACGTGTGCCTGTGTCAAAACTGTTGTACTTAGCCAGTCTAAATGGCATGCCGAACAGTTCGACAAATTGCGCCCAATCGCCAAAGCCGCCACGCTTATAAATAACATAAGGAGCTGCTATATATAGTAATCCCAGATCGTCGTCGTCGCCACACTCAAGTATAAATTCATTCTTAGTAAAGTCATACCCCGATTGGTCGCCCTCTTTGTCTATAATATATTTCTGCCGTTGGCTCAGAGGCTTATCGAAACCTTTTATAAGTATATTTTTGCGGGGTACTGAAAAAACACTAAAGTCGGGGAAGAATGAACATTCTATAACCGATTTGCCCCATATGAATGACAATACTATTTCTTTTAGAAACATTTCAAATTCGGGTGTGTCTATCAGATCGTCGATAGCTTCTACGCTTTCGCCGTCTTTTTGGAACGCTATCTCTGCATTAGTAACCGCCCCGACAAATTTCCCTACTGCCGATCTTAAAAATGGGTCGGCAAGGATATTTCCATATAGATTATACAACGCCCTTCGATTACCTGTCTTGGCGTTATTCACGGCATTGCGCCATGTCGATATATCGGTAGTCTCAATCCGTGATGGACGCACAACTATGTTCTGTGAAACGCTTGTCGTTTTCTTCATTTCGCGGGCTTCCTTGCCCTTTATTAATTCCTTTGCCATGATTATACGTGGTTATCTCGTTTGGGGTTACTGCCTGTCGCAAATTGAGAGGTGTTGATCTTGTCACCGTTGGGGTCTAGCTGTTTGGGGAAGTCGGGAACTATATCTCCTTTTTGCACACCCTTAAGCCACTCGATAGAATACCTGTACCGTTTTTCTCTGTCGGCATAATTTATATTCGGATTGGCAATATTGATGTAATGCCATATAGCCACATCTTTCACCCGCATAACGAGTAATGAATCCCTATCCGTTCCCTGTGCGCTGAATAGCTTATCTAAATCGAAGGCATGCAAATAGCCTTTAACTTCACTTGTGCCTGCTGACAGGGCATCGATAAGAAGCCGTTCGTCATCGCCCGATATAGCTGCAATGCTTTCCGGGTAGAGGTGAGTATATAATTCGCTTGGTTCTACAAACATAATTTATTGTCTTTTTGAGTTGGTATGTCGTTTTCCGGCTACCATTGCGTCGGCTGCCGTTTCACTTATCTTTTGATTAATTATCCATACACCGCCCTCAATGTCGTCGGGACCATCTGCCGGGGCTTTCAGTTGTGGACTCACTAGGAGAAATTGTTCGGATAACCGCTTCATATTGGGGTTTTCCTTTTCGGCTACATTCAATACGAGGTTACCCATACGGTTAAGAGGCTCAAGGTTTCCCTCTATCCGGGAGAACTTGTCGGGCTTCGACCTTGTATCGGTAATTATCCCTATAAATCCTTTAGTTTTGGCGTGTTCAGCAAAAAGAGGAATTAAAACCTGTTCGTAAAAAGGGTCTTGCAGCGAATTGTTTTCGACGTAGCTATACACTTGAGTCCTATCACCTACATAGTTTTTGAGATCGTAATACCATTGTACAAACTCGTCATTTGTTGCATGACCTAAGAAACCTTTTAACACATAAAATTTGCCCTCGCAAAAGCCAATGGCAAATAATGCCTTCATCGAACCCTTTTTGTTCTTGCTGTTCGATGGCGAAGGGTCACCATAGACCACAATAAACCTAAACTTACTTAGCGACGGCACTTTATCCCATACCAACTCCTTAAACACAGCGCCTTCGGTTAGCGGGTTATTCATATACTCAGCCTCGAATGCCGCAGTGCTTAGCGTGTCCCTGATACGTTGAATATTTTCGGGTGTATTCTTTTCCGCCCATGTACTATTGCCGTTCTCATCGACTATGTTTACAATTTCTACATAGTCCGCTTTTTCCGAGGCGCGTACTACACAGCAATCGGTGGCGATGGTATTGTTGAGCCATATAACTTGAAAGTCTTTTGATATTGAGCGTGTCGCATATACAGCCTTCTCCGACCATTTCCAACGCTTATCTATAATGTCGGGGTTACGGACATCTTCGTCCGTATCCATATCTGTAAATATTACTTTGTCCGGGCGTACCTCTTCATTTCTGAGTCCGCGTGGTGACTGTCCCGCACCAAAACCATAGAACGCCACACCTTGAGTAGTAATAAATCCGCCTGTACTCCAACTGCCGGGCAATTGCTGTACGCCGTAATCGTTAATGATACGCTCGTTTTTTTCGAGGTTGATCTTGTAAGGCTCTAAGAAGTCATCCGCCTTATCCTTGCTGTTTGATATCAGCACTATACATTTCTTTACCCCTGTAAGGGTCTGATAAAGTGTTTCCATCATGGTGACAACATCCTTAGCCGCTTCACGCGTCCACCTTCTTACCAGTACCAGTTCGGGCTTAGCAAGTACTATTTTGGAAGATTTGATATGAAAGGGAGCAGGAGGAGCGAAGCAATATTTTGGGAAGTAGTATTTTTTCCACTCCTCAAAATTTGACTCTAACCTTTTTATCCGGGCTTTTTGTTCTTGTAGCGTTTCGTTTTCGTCGGCATTTACCTCTGCCACAAAGTTGCTGTAATACGCATCCCAATCTCTAGCCGCCTGCCTATCTGTAACCTTCAATGCCATCTTATTTCTTGCTTAACAGATATTTTACAAAATCATTCAACACTGAGCCTACTGTCGCCGCTAATTCGGGACTGGTAAGGCGCAGCCAACTAAGTACTCTTTTGCTCACTTCGGTTACATCCCTTATCGATGCTTCCTGTTCTAGGGCTTCAAGGTCTGCCGTTAGCTTTCGCCGTATGTCTGCCTGCTTCGTGTCGGGATATCCGATCTCGGCAATTTTGGCATCGAGGTTAGATAGTTGTATAAGGGTCGAAGACATACGCTCCTCTCTTGTCTGCAAAAGGTTGAGCTTTAAATGTTCCCATTCTTTAGCCCACTTATTCATAGTAACAGCACTAACCGTGGCTTTTTCAGCTATCTCTTTTTGTGAGAGATTTTGGTTTCTGTCGAGGAACAGCATTTTTGCATATTCCTTTTTTTGCTCCATTGATAATCCGCCTTTTGCCATATCTTTTTTATGCGAAACTACCATATAAGAGAGGGCGAAAAAAGAATAATTACAAGGGTTATAATAAAGATTACAAGGCTTATAACTTCGCTTGCTTTGCCTCGATTCAGTGCATTTCTTTGTTCAAAAATCAACCGAAAAAGAGATGGCAGACGAGAAGCAACCAATCACATTTGTACTATTGGACGAAAGCATTTTAACAAATGGATTTCGTGTTAAGGTAGGTGGCGTAGACTTAGAGCAATTTAAGCGTAACCCGGTAATGTTCTACATCCATGAAGATGAATCATTGCCTATGGGTAAATGGGTTAATATCCGAAAAGAGAATAATCAAATTTTAGCAGATGCCGACTTAGATTACCAAGATACAAATGAGGAGGTACAACGAGTTATAGGTAAAATTGAGCGCGAATTTCTCCGCATGGCTTCCGCTCATCTTGTCGATCTTGAATTGTCAAGTTCACCCGATGATATGTTACCGGGACAAGTACTTCCCACTATTTTAAAATCAAGATTCCGTGAAGCTTCTATCGTTCCGATAGGCGGCTGTAATAACGCATTAAGATTATCGGACAGTAATGGTGATCTAGTTGACCTGTCTGATGAATTGAAACTATCCGATTTTATTAAACCCCTAAATATTAAAAAGAATATGAATGTCGAATTACTAAAGATTTTAAAGCTGTCTGACACAGCGGATGACTCGCAGGTTGCAGCGGCAGTAAAGGCTGTTATTGATGAAAATACAGACCTAAAAGATGCAAAGGAAAAGCGCGAGAAAGCGGACAAAGAGGCTGAACAAGCCGAAGCTAAAGAAATTATTGATGTTGCCCTAAAAGATGGCAGACTCAATGATGATGAAAAGAAAACGGTTAGCACTGCTTGGCTAAAATTGTTTGATAACGATTTCAAGACGGCAAGTGATATGCTTGCGGGCTTACCGAAGAAAGAATCTATTTCGACAAAACTGTCGGACAAAGGCACCGGTGGCGATGCTTGGGCGGAGCGTCAAAAAGAGATCGAGGAAAAAAACAAACATAAATAATTTATACCAATATGGCATTAATAGTTAACAATACCGCCTATTCGGGCGAAGTACTGGAACGATTACTCGTTAGGGCGACCACGGGTAACGAGTTAGTTGATGGCGGGCATGTCCGCGTACAACCGGGCATTAAGAAAAAGTTCACCCTTCCACGTTTGCGCACAGGTGAAATGTTACAGCGCAGAGTTGAAATGCCCGGAAGGACAGACTCTAAAGGGAATTTTGAATACGACGAGAAGTACCTTGAGCCGCAAGACCTAATGGCATACACCGAGTTCAACCCTCGTGTATTTGAAAATATTTGGAAACCGTTTCAACCCGATGGTGAATTGGTATTCCGTGAACTGCCTTCTGACGTTCAAGACCAGCTATTAGCTGAAATGGCTAAAGTTATTCAGTTTGAACTTGGCGACCTTTATTTAAATGGTGTGAAAGGTGCAGGTGCTAAAGATTTCTTCGACGGTATTCTTACCCGTATAGTTGCTGACAGCGCAGTTATTAAACCCGCAGCTACTGAGCTTACGATGGAAACAATGCTCCCTGCATTGCGCACTATCAAAACCAGTATTCCTAAAGCCTTGCGTAACAGTAGGAAGTTAAAAATCTTTATGTCGATCGAAGATTTTGACATATACGATGCTATTCTTACCGATAAACCTTTCAAGGGTGTAGATTATGCAAATATGAACTCGGGAAGATACAAAGGTTACCCTATCGTTGCCCTTGCCGATATGCCAAAAGATGTGATTTTCGTTGCGGAAGGTACATCGGGAATCGATTCTAATCTATGGGTGGGTGTGGATTACGCGGAAGACTCCGCCAACGTAATTAAAATAGATCGCGTTGCGCCTAATGGAGAGCTGTTTTTCTTCAAAATGTTGATGAAAGCCGACACTAACACCGTGTATGGTGAAGATATCGTTCTTTGGGACGGTCGCGGTATTCCTGCTCCGGCTATTGAGCCTGCCGGGTTTATGGCAGCGAATGCGATGCTTACAGATGTTCTCGAAAGCGATAACTCTTTATACGGATTGCAACCGATAGAAGGCTTTGAGGGGCTGTACGCTAATGAGTCTATGATGAACATGTTAGCTGAATTTTTGAAAGGGTCAAAAGAAACCCCTGTCGCCACGCAACAAACAGAGAAAGTAGCTACTCAAACAAAAAAGGCTACTCCTGTAAAAACAGTTGCAAAAGCTAAAGTGGTGCCTGCGGTCGAAAAAACTGAAACGATAGAAGATCAATCCGCTCTAACAGGAGACGAAAACAACGCTCCCGAACAATAAACTAAATCAATAACCCAAAGGGTGTAAAACCTTACACCCTTTCTATAAATCACTTTTAAGATGAAAAAAATACTAGGTTTTTTATTCTGTATCGGCTTTCTGCTTATGGCGGTCACCGTAGATATACAGGCACAAGTCACGGTTAAGCAAACTATAACCGAAGTCGTTTATTTCGATGGGGCAGTCTCTGACAATACCATAGATGTACGACAGGCGGTCGACCCGGCTGATAAGTATCATTTTAAGCAGGCATTTCGTGAAGCCGCTATCAAAGCAGATGCAACCCTTTTTTATAGTTATAGGCTAATACCCTTATGCCCGGTGCATTATTTAGGAAAACAGCGGTACAGGCAGGGATATACCTATTTATATAAATACTCAAGTAATTACAACCAACCTCCCAATTATCAATTAACCGATGTCAAAGAATCTGCAATATTTAGTTATTCACTGTACCGACACCCCTGCGGGGCGTAAAGTATCAGCCGACGACATTAAGCGTTGGCACACTTCACCCGCACCCATCGGGAACGGTTGGTCGCAGGTCGGTTATACCGATATGATTCATTTAGATGGCGAAGTCGAAAGGCTTGTCGATAATAATGAAGATAATACCGTCGACCCGTGGGAGATTACTAACGGTGCAAAAGGGATTAACAGCGTATCCCGGCACATTGTATATGTTGGAGGCAAAGGCGGTGACACCCGCACCGATGCACAGAAAAAAGCACTTGAAGATTATGTAAAAGATTTTCATAAACGCTTTCCACCTGTAAAGATCATCGGGCATAATGAAGTAGCGGCAAAAGCCTGTCCATCTTTCGATGTTCAAAAATGGCTGAAATCTATCGGACTATAATATAAAGTAACATTATGATTTTCGAGCAACCATACGTAAACGAGGCTCTCATGCTAATACTTGGTGCGGTATTGGGGTGGCTACCGAACCGAAAAAAGAACAAAGTCGATACAAAGCTTATCGAAGTGCAAGTATTGGAAAAAGCTATACAAGTTATAAACAAAGATGTCGTATTGCCGTTGCGCGAAAATCAGAGGTTACTCCTTGAGGATTATGAATCGTTACGCAAAACCATAATAATATTACGAAATGCGATTAATAAAATGCATTATTGCCCTGCCGCTAGTAATTGCCCTATTAAGCACGAGCTGCAAAAGTCAGAAGGAATTAACGCTAAGGGAACAAAGCGAAAGCCTGCAACGAACAGACAGCGTGAACCAAATCGTCCGAGAGACGACACGGATGACGAAGATACCACAGACGACAGCGAAGTTGAGCCTTACACCCGCTGACTTGGAAGCCCTCCCCATCGGGGCGACTTATCAAGCACAGGACGGACAGGCAACCGCCACTGTCAAGAAAACAGATACAGGATATGAAATTACAGCCAATTGCGACAGCCTACTGCTTCTAGTTACAGATTTGTACATAGAAGTGAACCGTTTAAACAAAGAAAAAACGGAGCTTAAAACGCATTTAAACGAACAAAAAATAACCGAGGTAAATCGGCTTAGCGGTTGGCAGTGGTTTCAGATATGGTGCGGACGAATACTCTTATCAGTCTCCGCAATTTATATAGGAATAAAGTTTATCAAATCAAAAATCAAAAAATAATGGCACTAGAAAATTTATCTGCAAAGTTCCGCGTCGATGGCGTTGACTTCGCTCCCGTTATAACATCGGAGGCAGCTCTTGCTACTGCCGAATGGGAACCACAACCCCTTACGCTTCGTGATGACGAAGTGTCGATCGTAGAAGGTGATCCCGAAGAGCAAGAAATCTATTCGCACGAAAACGATGCACCCGAAGACTACGACATAGCAGGCGCAGGCTTAACGGCGGTCGGTTCGTTTATCAAATCGACGTATGAGCAAATGCTTGCGCATTATGGCGGTAAAGTATCGGGAACGGGCGATACGGCAATGTTTGTAAGAAGCTCCAAAAAGTTAGTGATCAACAAGGCGGTTCGCTTTCGTTTCAAGAATGGTGGTTATGCTATCATTCCAAACGCAAAGGGATATGTACTTTTTAATCTGAACGCAGGCTTTGACGGTGTGTTAAAACATCCTTTTAGCTTCAAATCATTAGCTCAAACAGGATTTGATGCTGACATAATTTTAAAACTGCAAGGTGACCCTGTTGTACAAGGTATTGCTGCAGCATCAGCTCCCGAACCCGCAAAAGCGAGTAAATAAATAACATTATGGCTAAAGTCAAAACACGACTACAAGCCGCAGACTTATTGCTTGACAGGGGCGTGCGGTTCAACATACCCGACGCCCCTTTCTTTTGGCGATTGTTTGGGCTAAATAAGATATTCATTCGCCCCTTAAGGGCAGGCACTATTGCCGAGATCACCCGGCTAATAGAAATCCATGAGCTTTCCGACGTAGTATTACCCAAAGAGATACATGCGAAGTTGGAAGCGATATCCTTGATTATTGCGGTGGCAGTGCTTAATGATAAATATAAAATAGAAAAATATGCAGAGAAAAAAGCCGCGTTCTTCCTTTGGAAAGTCCCGGCACATATTCTCATTCAAATATACCAACTCATAGCCGGACTAAATAGAGTATCGGATTTTATGAGTATTACCATATACTTCGCTCATCAGGCACAGATGATGATGAGTCCGAGGAATATGGGGCAATAAATAAAGGGGAGTTAAAAGGCTATACCGATGGTCTGCATAGCCCCTTTGGGATAATAGGACAGATAAAAGAAAAGTTTGGATATACGCACGATTATGTTTTGTGGGGGCAGCCTTGGATATTATTTCTAATTGAAATGGCAGACGCTCCGCGATATGTAACCGGCAGGCGCTCCGCCCCTGTCATAGAATCGGCAGACGAAGCGGTTAAGGTATTAGGTAACAAGGCGATAATTTTATAAGACAATGGCAGATTTAGACCCTATAGAAATTGACATAAACATGCGGCAGAATGTATCTGAGGAGTCCGACAAGGCTTCGCAGGGCATTGTGGCTATTGGTGAAGCTGCGGCAAAAGCTACAAAAGAGATACAGGCTCAGATTGAGCAGCAAATGGCTGTTATATACAAAATGAGCAAATCCCTTGAGGAGCTTGAGAAAAAGTCGTCGATCGATTCTCCTAGTCTTGACCCTGCTCTGATGGATGCCACATTAGGGCATATCCAAAACCTCAAAAAGCTACTTGCAGAAGCGCGCGAAGAATTATCGCAGATGCAGACCGACACAGGCTCATTGAGTTCTACCGTCAGTACGTTAGTCGGACAATATGAAAGTATAGGCGAAGCTATTCAGAAAATGGCAGCCGACGGCAAATCGGGAGCTGATTCTATCCGCGCTCTTAAAATGGAACAAAGCCTCCTTATTGACTCAATAGGCTCAATCGGGATTGAAAGTGACAAGGCTATTTCTAAAGTCGGTGAAGTCGGTTCTGTAACTCACGGGTTTTTTACCCAATCAAAAAAAGACATACAAGATCAAGCCGGGGCGATCGACTCCATGCAGAATGAAATGAGTGAGGCGGGCAATACCACAGAAAAGGTATTCGAAGCATCTATCTCCCGGTCTAAAGACCTACGGGCAGAGATCGATCTGCAAAAACAAAAGCTTAGGGAACTGGCAGAAGAACAAACAAGCGCATTCAATACTCTTGAGAGTGCGCCGGATAATGATGCATCCCGCCCCCAATTAGAGAACGAATTTAATACACTTACACAAACCTTAAAAGATCAGAGAGCCGTACTTAAGAGCCTCGAAACTGAATACGAAGGAACTCTAAAGGCTATTGCCGATAGTACTCAATCAACAGTACAATCGGTCGAAAGTTCTTTAAGTAAGGGTCTGGGCAGTGACGCTATAAAAACATCTATCAAAGATGTTGAAAAAACTATCGACGACCTCAAGAGTAAATATAGTTCAGCCGCCAATACATTCAGCCAGGCACTGGGCGATGACGGTCTGGAAAATAAGACACAGGCTTATAAGAAATACATAGATGAGCTTCGTAATTTATATAAGGAGTTATCGTCGTCTGTCGATTTCACCAAAAATAGTGCTGCCATTGACCCTCAATTTGAGGCTAGCTATAAGACACTTAAGCAACTTCTTACTGACGTAAATAAAGAGATCAAACAAGAGTTTGCAGCCCTTACCGAAATAGAGAAAGCGCAAAGCGGCGTATCTAATAGCTCTGATACCTATGTAACAAAACTGCGCAAGATACAGGAGGAAATGGCTCGGTTGCGTAGCGAAGGTAAGGAGACAAGCGCGGACTATACCAAATTGAGAGATACATATATTTCTCTCTCTCAAGATATAAATTCGGTTAAGATTGACAACAAGATCGGTAGCGGAATAAAAGGAACTTTGGAAGGAATAACAGGACTTTCAGGCGTTTTAACTGCCGGGTCGGGTGTTCTTGGTTTATTTAATCAGAAGTCGGAGGATTTACAAAAAATACAGACTCGTTTGCAATCGCTTATGTCTATTACGATCGGTTTGCAGCAAGTATCTAATTTAGCTAATAAGCAGGGGGCTTTTTATGTGGTCGGTGTTACTAAAGCAAAACAGCTATGGGCATCTGCCATAGGGATACTCAATACACAACTTGGCTTATCCATCGGTCTAAGTAAAGGTCTTGCTCTGGGCGGTATAGGGCTACTAATGGCAGCCATTGCAGCCATTGTCTTTGTATATAAAGAATGGAATGCCAAGCAAGAGGAGGCTACAAGGTTAATGCAAGAACAAAGGAAGTTTCAAGCAGAGGTAAATGCCACTACTCGTGAACAGGCTACAAGGGTTGAGATGCTTGAAAAAATACTTAAAGACTCAAACAATACTTACGATCAACGTAACAAGGCTCTCAATGAACTTAAAAGTATCATGCCTGAATACAATGCTATGCTAAGTAAGGAAGGTGTATTAATCAATGATAATACAGGGGCATTGGCGCGTTACGTGGAACAATTAAAAAATACAGCTAGGGCTAAAGCTGCTATGGATAAACTTGTAACTGCGGAAAATACTTTAGAGGAGCGTAAAACCTCAATAATGACGCCTGATCAATTAAAACTGTACGATATAAAGGGGGAAGAGATATTCAATAATAAGAAATTCACGGATGAAGACCGCTTCTTATGGGCACTTTTCCACTCTCAACTTGAAAAAGAAGAAGCCGATGTAAAACTGTGGGCTAAAAAAGTAGAAGGATTTACTAAAGATAATATTGATGAAATAGTAGAAAATACAAAAGCCTATTGGGAGTTGAAACAACAACAAGCATCTACAGCATTGTCCCTGATGACTCCCGAAGATAAAGGCTCTAAGAAATGGAATACTGCTCAAGATGCGTACGATCTTGCCACTACCAAACTCAAAACATGGGATATAAAAGGACAGCACAAAGCCGACGCTAAAGCCGAAACTGAGGCGCAAAAGAAAGCCAAGAAAGAAAAAGCGGCAAACGACAAACTTGAGAAAAAAGCATACGATTACCAAAAGCGTATCGATGCCGCCCGCGTTGCCGCCATGCAAGATGGGGCAGACCAACAACGCGCTGCCGTGAAAGCCGAATACGATCAGACGAAGGCATATATTGAGCAGGAATTGAAAGATATTTCCGAACTGGAAGCAATCACCGGGAAGCCCGCAACTGTGGAGCGTACCCGCTTGATAGAGTTAGATACCGCCGCTACGGCTCAGTTTGAATCCGACACGGATAAAATAAATACAGTTGCAAAGAAAGTACTGGATGATATTTTCGCCGATGTAAATTCCAAGTTCAAAAGCGAACTTGATAATAACCTCGATACGATCAACAATTATTATGATCAGACTATAAAAGAGGCACGTAAAGCCGGGGCGACAATCGCCGATATAAATGAGTTGAATGCTGCGCGTGACAAAGAAATAGAACTGGCTAAGAATGAAAGTAAAATAGAAAGTATTCAGTTTGAGGCTGAGATCGCCGAGCGTCGAATGGCTATGTCTAATAAATTTTATGTGTTCGAGGCTGACAAGCTCAAGGAACAATTAACCATGCAACGCGAAGCCGCGCAAAAACGGCTCGACCTCCTAAAAAAACAGTATGCAAAAACACCTACTGACGAACTAGCCAACGAGATAAAACTGGCAACTGTCGAGGTCGACGAAATGGGGGCAGCCATGAAAAAACTACCCGCTCAGAAGTTCGGTGAAATAGCGGGGATGGTTTCCAACATTGCGGGCGGTTTAGGTGATCTGTTCGGAGAAGACAGCTCACTTGGTAAAGCCGCCGGATGGATATCCGATCTGGGAAGTGCCGCCGCTGATATAGCAACGGGTACTCCTCAAGGTATTATTAGCGGTGTGTTGAAAACGGCTAATGTTGTTAAGTCGGTCATCGCGGCTAACAAGCAAGCCAATAAAGAAATAAAAGAGTTTCGCGACAACCTCGCGAACATGGCGGTTGAGTACAGTATCACACTGATCAATGCGCTCAAGGATATTGAGGGTGTCAACGACAGCTTATTCAATAAGGATATATCCAATACCCTAACACGGGGGATGGAAGGATATAATGCCGCTATTGCCAAGCAGGGCGAACTAATGTCCCAACTCGGAAATGTCACCATTAAGACCGGGGTTAAAAAGAAAAAGTTCTTAGGCATTACTACCGGGACAAAAGATATTTATTCCTCGCTCCTGAAGACTTATCCCGATCTGATCAAAGCCGACGGCGAACTGAACCGCGAACTAGCCGATACATTACTGCAAAGTGGCAACCTCTCAAAAGAGGCTACCAACCTTGTAAACAATATTATCAAAGCCGCCGATGCTGCCGAAGCGGCAATGGAGCAAGTTAATTCGATGCTCGAAAGTGTGGCGGGTTCTATCGGCGACGATCTGCGCAACGCTCTCACCGATGCTTTCCGCAATGGAACAAGCGAAGCCGAGACATTTGGCAAGGCTGTATCTAAAATATTAGAAGACTTAGTGTCTCAAATGGTGTTCTCTGCTGTTTTCGGTGAGAAACTTAAAGAACTGGAAGATCGGATGAAAGAATCGTATTCTCCGGGAGGCGATCAAGACCTAACCGACGACATCGCATGGTTCTATAAAACATACGGTACTGATGTGAGCAAGTTTAACGAAGCATTGCAAGCGGCTAAGGATGCTGCGGCAAAAGAAGGTATAGACTTGTTTTCAAACAGTAACCGTACAGGTGCATCCGCTCCGGGATTGGCGACTGCTTCACAGGAATCTATATCCGAACTCACAGGCGGTATTTATGCCGTTCGCCAAACGCTCGGCGATATCCGTAATATGCAGGCGGAGGAGCTGCTGATCAAACAAACGATAAGTAATCAAATGATAAGGCTGATTGAAAATACCGAGTTCTGCCGCTATCTGAAAGATATAGACGAGAGCCTCAAGGTAATGAAACGATACGTAAATGTAAAAATGGTATGACAGGAAGTGTAACAATAGACGGTGTTGATATTTCTACTTTCGGGATGTTTATTCTCAAAGGTGGCGATTATGATTTCTTGCCTTTTCCCGATCGTAAAGAGCCGGAACAAAACAACTGGCACGACTATAACGGGGTCGATGTCGATCTTTCGGAAATTTACTTCAAGGAGAAGCGGGTTATTGTCCGCTTCTATATCGCTAACGATACGACACAGGATTTCTTATCCAATTTAAATGCCTTTTATACCCTTATCAGTAAGCCCGGATACAGGCAGTTATACAGCCGTGACTTTGATAAAACATTCTCATTACGCTATGTCTCATGCCCCGACTACTCACATAAAGGCGGCTTATATAAGTATGGGCGAAAGCGTGGTGAGCTAACGGTTGAGTTTTCGATGGATGCACCGATTCAACTATTTACCCGCCCTACACTCTTGCAGCCCGTAGGCGGTCGTGCTTCGATTACCCATGTGCAGATAAACG
Source organism: Dysgonomonas sp. ZJ709 (assembly GCF_011039195.1). NCBI lineage: Bacteria > Pseudomonadati > Bacteroidota > Bacteroidia > Bacteroidales > Dysgonomonadaceae > Dysgonomonas > Dysgonomonas sp. ZJ709. The sequence goes on along the minus strand of NZ_JAAKEM010000016.1, from coordinate 86,738 downwards.
GCTATGATCTTGCCGCGTTCGGCATTATAGTAAACGAGGCTTACAATACCGTGCTTAATCTCCCGGCAGTGAAACCGCCGCTTATCCGAAGCTTTGAAAGACGATCGGGTTTATTGGTACATACGCCTGCCGATATAGCCTATGAGACTAAACAGATCGTAATAAACTGTACAATGACCGCCAATACGCGTGCCGAGTTCTACACTAATTATGAGGCTCTGTTCAATAACTTGACTTTGACAACGGCAGCCGTTTCGCTACGTACTTACGAAGGCACGGAAGATTGCTATTATACGGCAATGCAGGGGTTTAAGAAATTACGCCCTTTCGGCTCTCGCATAATCGTAGAGTTCAGCCTTGTATTAACGGCTATCGCTCCGGGCATGAGGGTGTATGTTTTAGGTACGACCGACAACAGAATATTATTAACAATAGCCGGACAGGCAATAAAAATATAAGACAATGGCACAAAATCAAAAATTAGAAGCAGTCGACCCAAGAACCTTACCGATTATATCAAATCCGTCGGGAGCTACATTTATAGGCTATAGTGGTGCTGCCGGGGCAGAGCAAACATGCAGAGTTGCGTTTGCTTCTATGACGCCTTTATTTGGTGTTGTTCAAACAACAGGCACAAGCATATTATCGGTAATGAGTCAAAAGGCTGTTACCGATGCACTAGCCGCCAAGGCTAATATATCTCAAGTGATTGATTCTTCAGTGTCAAATAGCCCATCTAGTTACATCGTTGGGCTGGCTCTTGCTGAAAAGACCGATAAAAAGAACTTCTATAACGTCTCGCAGGGTACAAATAATTTTGCGTTTACAAGTAAAATTGCAGCTCGCACTGCTGTTTTAGCTACTTATCGAGCGTTAGGACAAATAATCGGCTATAAATTAGCTACAGGGGAATTGATATTTGAGGCATTCAAGGGAACTATTTTAACAGGAACAGGGTGGACGGCTGATACTAATTGGGTATCTGTTGGCGGTATTGATTCAAACCTTTTACCCGCTAACACCGAAACTACTATAACGACTATCGTAACTACAAGCATGTTAAGATCGGGAACGTTAACTAGCGGTGTAGAGAATGCAAACGACACGCGTTTACGTACATCATATCTAAATGTATCCAAGAAACCTTTCACGGTGAATATAGGTCCAAACTATCAATTTAGAGTATCATATTTTGACGATTTAGGAACACCAATGTTACCCGAGCAATCAACTTGGAGTAATAGTGGGTCAACAGACTCTAATGCGCGAGGAGCGTCTAATATGCGTCTGGTTATTCGTAATTTAACAGACAGTAAACAGATAATAGAGGATTTAGGTTTGAGTATTATTCGATCACAAAATATCTTACTATCTCCCTATTCAGACTTTGTAAGTAGTAGTCTATCCGATTTGATAATTGTAACTCCGTCTAGTTACTTACCTAATATATATAGCCCTATATTATTGCAGGGGTCACTTGGGACAGCAGGTGAAGAAGTATCTGACCTTAATCGTGTTTACTCGGAAAAAGTGTATGTAAATAAACTCCCTTTTGATATATTGCTAGGAGAAGGTTTTCAATTTTTAACTAGGTATTTTAACGCATCTGGTACGGTTATTTATTCCGATCCAGCCTGGACGACAGGTGGTGGAACTTTCAGCCAAGTATCAGCGGTGTACATTCAAACGATCATACGCCGAAATCCAGAAGCACCTACAATACCTTCAGACGTAACTAGTTTTAAGGTTAATACTAGAACTAAAGGTGAAAAGTTGGTTAATTTATCACGTGAGAATGTATATAATGTATTAGACTATGGAGTGTCTACTTTCAACTATGATAACAGCACAGCTGTACAAGCGTTAGTTGATTTAGTGGCAGTTAATGGCGGTGGTACTATATTTTTCCCAGTTGGTACTTATAATTTTCGAGCTATATCGGGTTCTGGTAATTCACGTGCTGCAATTGTACCCCACAGCAATGTGTCTTTTGTAGGCGAAAGTATAACAGGCACAGTTTTGAAAATGACAGCACAGGGTTATTATGCGCTGTTTAACCGACAAGACGAAACGAAAGTTAACCCTTTAGTAGGATGCAAATTTAGCAATTTCACAGTTGACGCTTATGATGTACACCCGACCACCACTTACACTACTGTAGGTAAAGCCTTTTATTTCCAAAATGTAGTTAACGGAATATTCAGAGACTTAATCATAAAAGGTACACCATCCACGTCTGTGGGAATTGATTTTTTAGTTAATGTTATAATAGATAATGTATTAGTAGTAGAAGGTGGTCGACTGTCAGATGAAAGGAGGCTAGGTGGGTCTGGTATTGGGATAGGTCTAGATTTTTTCGATGAAGAAAACTTCATAATATCCAACTGTACCACAATTGGATGTGGCAATTATGGCATTTTTATAGAGAGTCAAAGGCCATTTGAATCAGTGGCGGACAAAAATGCAAGAGGTATGATAATACATAATTGTATCAGCCGGAACAACAAAAACACAGGTATAGGAGTCAGGACGGGACGAAAAGTACTTATTGATGGTTGCGTAGTTTATGGAAATTTAAACAATGGAGTCGAACTGAAATGGAAAATAGACGGTGTTAAATTGTCGAATTGTATTATATCTGATAATGTCGGTTCGGGGATTCTGATAGACACTACTACCTATAACGGATATACGGCTGATATTAAAAAACTTGATCTCGATAATAATTTGATATATAACAACACGACTAACGGAATTGAAATAAGTGGTGAAATTAGACCTTTTGCAGATGTAACAATTAAAGGTAACACAATATATGATAATCCTGTTTCGGGAATCAACGTTAAAATTCCTACAACGGGCTTAGCTTTAAAAGACAATATTACTAAACGAAATCCAAAGGGGTTAATAATTTCGTCAAACAATCAGATAGATATGATAGTAGATGGAAACATTTTTATGGAAGGTACGACCTTCACGCCTAGCCAATTTACCGGAAATACTGATTTTAATGACTTGATTTAAAGAATTATGAAAATATACTCTCCCAATAATATACTACTCATCGACATCGATGTCGACGATAGCAGCTCGCGATACAAAGAGATCATGGGCGAAAACATACTTACGCTTATGTTTTCGTTGCCTAATTTCATCGAAATACCCGAAGGTTCGTGGTGCGAATTTAAGGCGGAACTTTATTTTCTGCCAAAATCGCAGGACTTTGTACAGCAACACGATGAGCATTTCGACTATACCCTTGTGATGGAATCGTCGATAATGAAACTCAAGGCAACAAAGTTTAAATTCTTCACACCTATCAAGAACCCCGGACAACCGATCAAGGCGGGCAGTTCTTTCAATCTTAAGTTTTCACTAAACGGTACTCCTGCAGCACATGCACAACTATTAGTGGATAACCTCAATTTGAAGTATCCGGGTGATAATTGGACGGTTGGCGAATGTATTGACAGCTTACCCATTACCATCGATTATAATCACGATCTTTGTTTTAACGTGCTTTCCAAAACCGCGGATGCCTTTAATACTGAGTGGGAAGTCGAAAATTACAAGCTGCATTTCCGAAGGGTCGAAAAAATGAGAGAATCAGCCGTCGATCTTTCATACGGTTATGATAACGGCATACTTGGAGGAATTACCCGCACACAGTTTGACGACAGTAAAATTATAAACCGCGTCTTTATCGAGGGCAGCGATCAGAACATTGACCGTAGTACATACGGCAATAACACGCTATTGTTACCAAAAAACAAAACAATAGTTTATGAGGGTATCAGTTACCGTACCGATTCATCCGGCTCTTATGTCGAAAGAGTGACACCCTTGCCCGGCTCGGAGGACAGCCTTGATATTACAAAGATATTCCCACAACGAGTCGGAACGGTTTCCGCGGTTGAAAAGATAAACGATGCACAAGGCTTGTATAATATCATAGATAGTTCAATACCTGACTCTTTAGACTTTTCTAAGTCTATTATCGCAAGCGAAACAATGACCGTTATATTTCAGACTGGGCAACTAGCCGGAAAGGAATTTGATTCAAACTATATCCATGCATCCCGACGCTTTGAGCTTGCCCCTTTCACCGATAGCGGGCAAATTTTACCGCAGGGAAACATTATCCCGGCTATTGGTGACAAGTATGCCGTTTTCCACATGCGAATGCCCGCTACCTATATTACAGAAGCCGAAACAAAAGCACTTAACGAAGTGGTCAAGTATCTATGGGAGGGCGAGCAGGCACAATATACTTACGTTCTGCCGCTCGATGGCATCTATGCAAAGCGCGAATGGGGAGCAATAGGCGGTTTCTTGAACTGTGGCTATTTTATTCGGTTCTCATCGCCACAATATCAGGTTGAGCCTGTCAATATTCGCATTATTGCGGTCGAGGAATATGTAAATAAACCAAAGTCGCCAAAGCTCACCATTGCTAACAACGTTTCGGGCAAATCACTAGGCAGTGTTCTGAATGAAATACCGACACAAGAGACAGCGGTCGATCGTAAGGACGGTGCGATTAGGGAATACGCACGCCGTAGGTATCGCGATGTATTGGAATTTGCGGAGGCGGTAAAAGGGATGGTCGACGACTTCGAAACCGATTTTATTAGTGCCGCCGCCTTTGAATCGCTTACATACCGTGCCGGGGTGAAAAGTTTGCAGTATCAGTTCCTTGCCACAAATATGACAACGGTTATAGAGCCGTACATGTATTTTGACCCCGCTACTAAAACATTTAGATGTGATGCTGTTCGATTTCAGCACATGACACTGGGTATAGATAATGTTCAGCCCGATCGTGATCTGTTGGGGTTTAAATTTTGGACTGCCCCGGCATTTACCTTCGATGACTTCTCAGAAGTAAATAAACCCTATTACTTGTATTTGAACTGTTCCACAACTTTCAGCCTTGTTAACGGTCGAAATGTAGGTACAGCTAATTTCTTTGTATCTACCGAAAAGATAAAGATCAATGATGTAGCCGGACGCACAACGCTATGGGTTGGTTTGCTCAGCTCCGAAAATATGGATGGCGACCGTTCGTTTCGTACCGTTTACGGCTTCACCGAGATATTGCCCGGACAGATCACCGCTGATACATTCCTAAGTGCCGACGGTAAAAGCTTTTTAAAGTTCCTTTTAAACCAGTTTAAATTCGGTAATGAATCGAGCGGCATCGATTGGAATGTGACGAAAAACAATCTGCTTTCTATATACAATGCCTCTATAACGATGTACAACACCGCAGGCGAAAAAGTAATAGACCTCGACGGTGCAACGGGTAAAGCGATGTTTGGAAAGGGTGCGCATGTATTTAATCCTGATGGCTCTTTATCTTTGGCAAGTGGGAATTTATTGTATGATTCAATAAATGGACTTTCAATAACAGGTAAATTTACAGCTAATAATACAGATGGGTCAAGCTCTAGCTTATCCCCAAATAAAGGTTTTAGTATTGTAAAAAGCAATCAACAATTAATATCATTATACTCATCAGGGTCAAGCAATATTCTTGATTCTCAATTAATGCTTAGATCAATTTACACTAATACACTTAATAACATAGCACAAGCATTATTATCATCTGTAGCGTTAAATCTAACCAATCAAGAAAATGGTAATGGATTTTTAGTTTCTACAGTTGGCGAAAAATTAATTATTAGACTTGGAAATGTACCAACAAGTCCATCAGGCTTACAACTAGGTGAAATTTGGAGAAATGGTGAGGATTTGAAAATTATTATTTAAAGATATAAATCTCAATTAAGGAATTTTTATTTGCTATTGTTTAGTATATTCTTCAACTCCTAAATTGGTTTCGACTATAAATGTATTTTTGTCTTTAAAAGTTCCATTTGTTTCTATATCATCCCCAATTTTAATATTAATAATAGGATATTTTAGATTATATGAGCCATTTATTGTATTTCCTATTATAGAACCTTGTGCATTATCCCTTCTTAATGTTATTTCAACGGTATTTATGGTTATAAACTTGTAAACCAAATATACATTATATGTAGGTACTCCAACAGACCCGCCACCTTCATAAAGATATGTGGCAAATGTAGAATCTACCAAAGTTGATTCCCCTTCTTTATCATCCGAACTGCAAGCAGCAAATAAAGGTATTAATAATAGTATTAATAGTTTTTTCATTATTTTTTTCATTATTGTTGATTATTTTTATACTCTATTTTTTTTAGGGTTAACGATATTTCGACTAAAACAGAAGCTAATCTACTAATAAATAAACTAAAAACAAAAATACAAATCGATAATACTATACCTAAAGCGATATAGACCCCTCCCATATATGAAATGGAACAACCCAATATGATAGATAATACTATACCCACTATAAGTATATACTTATTTGATGAAATTAAACTTTCTTCGGAATCAATATTTATATTTTTCATAATAATGTGATTATTTATTTAACACAAAGCTAACAAATAATAATTAAAAAAAAGAAAGCCCCAATAAAGGGGCTTTAAACTGTATTTAAATGAGGTTTAAATTGGGTGATTTTTCAATGGGAAATAATAATAAGCCCACTCTTTTAGATGTTCAGACGCTTGAGACTTCCTAAATGCATTCTCATATTCTTCCTCTACGATGCACGCACATTCGTCTATAGATAGAATTCTATCCTTTAATGACTCTTTAAATACCGCAAAAGATACCTTATCTGAAAGAATATTATTATCTGTCATATAAATTGTTGATATATGGTTCACCCCAAAAGCTAACTAATTAATAGTTCGTGCCTTTAGATATCATTCCCATACAATAAAGATACGAAATTAAGCCGAAATACGCAAACGTATTACCCTCTAATTTGCACCAAAATGCACTTTATTTTGCGCCTGCTGCACTATCTCCCTTTTCACGTAAAAATGTATATTTTTGGCGCAAATCGTTTTTCTAGGGGGCGCAAATCGTTTTTGCAATTATACAATCTGAAAAGCTATTTCCTGACTTGTTAAGAGTGTATTAGCCAATAGTTCTTTGCCTTTTTGAATTCGTATCTCCTGTATGTATTGAAGTGGTGACAGACCTGTATATTGTTTGAAAATGCGTCTGAATGAAGAGTAGCTGACACATATTTGATTCGCTATATCTTCAGGTGTAATGTTTGTATGCGAATTCTCGAACATAATCATTTTAGCCTTATCTATTTGATTGGTTACTTTCACGTCTTCAAAACCAGAGAGCTTGTTTCGGGAGTAAGCAATTCCTAGTAGATAAGTGACTATTCCTGCCAATATTTGCTGAAATCCGATTTCCTGTTTTTTTGCACTACTGATAGCACGCATGTAAAGCTGGACAATTTCTTCACTAGATCCAACATTGAAAATTGGTTTTAGCTTACAGAAGAAGCCATTTTCGATGCGGGATTCCATGTCTATACCTTTGAATCCTATCCAATATTCACGCCATCCGGTCGATTTATCGGGACTGTATGAATGCCATTCACCTGGGAATAAAAGTACCATATCTCCAGATTTTAGTTCTATTGCTTTTTGGCTTGATGAAACAAATGTACCTTTCCCTTGAGTTATATATAATAGTATACATTCATCAAGTATTCTGCCTTTTTGTGTTGAGAAAAAATATTGTTCGGGATGAATCTGAGGGGGATAGATAGAGTTAGGTTCAATCTGCTGATATCCAACCGTATTTACGGTTAACCCCCAAGTAGCATCCTGTTCATTTGCAATCAGGTATCTAATTTGAATAGATTCATTCATTACTCCATATTATTTTCATTGAAACTCACTCTCAACAGCCTACATATTTTGATGGATATATTTGTTTTTATAGACTTCATAGAGTTTTATATAATGATATATTTATTTTCAAAGATAGTCAAAGAAGTTCTATTCTTACCTTTGTCAAAATTTATAATAAACTAGATTGGTATCAAAATAAGGGGATACTTTGTGAAAAGTGGGTGTATAAAGTAAATAGGGAACTTAGGATAACTCTATTGCTTGTATGTGTTAAAATTCTGACTAATGAGGATAATCAATTAAAATATTATCAGTACCTTAACTCCTTTAATAAATAAATGTAATATTATGAAAAATAAACTGTTAATCTTAGGAAGCGTTTTTATTTGGTGTTTCTCCAGTATTATTTATGCACAAACCTATACGCATGGACGATCTGAAACATATATACTGCCGAAAGATCCGGCTGTATTGGAAAAATTGGATCAGTGGCAAGATCAAAAATTTGGGATGCTTATTCACTATGGTTTATATGCGCAGTTAGGAATCGTGGAATCATGGTCTATTTGCTCCGAAGATTGGATTACGCGCGATACCATTTTAACTTATGATCAAGATAAAAGAAAGTATTGGGGGACTATAGATGAGTTTAATCCGACAAAACTAGATCCAGAATCGTGGGCAGAATCGGGAAAAAAGGCGGGAATGAAATATGTTGTATTTACAACTAAACATCATGATGGGTTCAATATGTTCGATACCAAATATTCCGATTTTTCGATAACAAAAGGTGCCTTCAAAAACCATCCTCGCAAAAACATAGCAAAGGAGGTATTTAATGCATTCAGAAACGAAGGATATATGATTGGAGCTTATTATTCAAAACCCGATTGGCACTCACAAAACTATTGGTGGGACAAATATGCGACTCCAAATAGAAATAATAATTATAATATAAAAACTAATCCCGATAGATGGAACAAGTTTAAACAGTATACCTATAACCAGATAGAAGAACTGATGAATGGCGATTACGGTTCGATGGATATTTTATGGCTTGATGGAGGTTGGGTACGTCCGGCCAGACCAGGTGATGCCGAGAAATATGGAGAAGCATATATGGGAGAACAAGATATAGATATGCCTCGCATAGCCGCTATGGCCCGCAGCCATCAGCCGGGACTATTAGTTGTAGATCGTACTGTTCCGGGTGAATATGAGAACTACCAAACTCCCGAAAGAGGAATACCCGATACACAATTGTCTAATCCATGGGAAAGCTGTATTACTTTGGGATACGCTTGGTCTTGGACTCCCCGCGATAAATATAAATCACCGTCCCAAGTCATTCATATTTTGGTAGAGATTGTTGCAAAAGGAGGTAATCTTCTCTTAGGTATAGGTCCACATCCAGATGGTACTTTACCTGAAGATATTAAGGAACGTTTAGAAAAAATAGGTACATGGACTAGTAAAAATAAAAAGGCTATTTACGGAACTCGAATAACACCGAACTATAATTCAGATAAGACATGGTTCACACAAAGTAAAGATGCTGAAACTATTTATGCTATCACCTGTCTTGAGGAAGGGCAACCTTTACCAAAGAAGATTGTATGGAAAGGCAATAATCCGATAAAAGGGTCGAAGGTTATTTTTGTCGAAACAGGAAAGGCTGTTAACTGGAAACAACTTTCGGATGGAAGTATTGAAGTTGTTGTTCCTAATGGTTTACCACAAGATCAGCCTGCTCTTTCATTTTCATTTAAACCTGAAGGGAAATAATATTATTTATTAAAAATTACAGCTGATGAGAATCTTACTTTCATCAGCTGTAATGTCAAAATTTACGGAATTTTCTTATTTATATATCCTCTGTATTTCTTTGATACCACCAAAGGCTTTACTAAGTCTTTGAAATACTAATATAGCGATTATAGTGATTACTTTTTCAAAGAAGCCATATCAATAACGAAGCGGTATCGCACATCACTCTTAAGCATTCTTTCATAAGCTGTATTAATATCCTGCATTTTGATGATTTCTACTTCGGAAACGATATTATGTTTTCCACAGAAATCAAGCATTTCCTGTGTTTCAGCAATACCTCCGATTACAGAACCTGCTACCGTTTTTCTCCCCATAATCATTGGAACAGTGTTTAACATAGGGTCTAACTCGCCTAAATATCCGACTAAAACCAGCGTTCCACTGATATTTAATGTCGAAACATAAGGATTGATATCATGAACGTAAGGAACGGTATCTATAATCAAATCAAATTTGCCTTGTACAGATTTCATCTGTTCTGCATCGGTAGAGATTACAACTTCATCTGCACCAAGTTCTTTGGCATCCTTAGTTTTTCCCGGTGTTCTTGAAAACAAAGTAACTTCTGCACCAAGACCTTTAGCAAGTTTAATAGCCATATGTCCTAAACCTCCTAAACCTACAACAGCAACCTTACTGTCTTTTCCTACATTCCAGTGTCGAAGAGGTGACCATGTTGTAATTCCTGCGCACAACAATGGCGCAACAGCAGACAAGTCAAGATTCGCAGGGACCTTTAATACAAAGTGTTCATCGACAACTACTTTTTCTGAGTAACCGCCGTAAGTTTGTATTCCCCAGTGTTTGTCAGCACCATTGTATGTTCCTGTAAATCCATTTAGACAGTATTGTTCCAAGTCATGTTCGCAACTATTACATTCCCTGCACGAATCGACAAGACATCCAACTCCAGCTAAATCGCCTACTTTCAACTTAGTAACTTCATTTCCTATCTTGGTTACTCTTCCTACAATCTCGTGTCCCGGAACCACAGGATAAATAGTACCTCCCCAATCGTTGCGTGCTGTATGTAAGTCTGAATGGCATACACCGCAGTACAAAATTTCAATTTCAATATCTTTTGATGTTACTTCCCGACGTTGAATATTCATTTCGTTTAAAGGTGCATCTGCTGCTATAGTACCAAATGCTTTCGTTTTTTCTGCTCCCATAATTATTTAATTTTTAAGTTCTATTTATTTTATCTTTAGTTCTGGAATAAGTGGAATAGTATCGATCAGTTCAAGAGACTGCACCATATCCAATGTTCCCTCTTTGTATTTAAGAAAATGCGAAGTTTTGATATGGCTCTGATAAGCTTCTTCGTTGCTATAAATTTCAAGTATTGTTATCCGATTAGGATGTTCCTTTTCAGATACAGCGTACAATGTAAGTACTCCAGGTTCCAATCGCATAGACGCCTCAATTTCTTCTCTCAGGTAAATATTGTATTCATCCAAATGCAGAGGGTCGACAATGATTTTTGAAAGTCTTACTTTATTGTTTATTGAAGATGGTTGCATATCTGAATCTGGCTTCTGTCCAAAAATAGTTGTGGATACCAGTAGCATAATTAATAGTGAGAATGTTTTCATATTCTTTTTTTTTGGTAATATTTCATTTAAATAATTTATCGCATTCAATGCCCTTGGATATCCCAAATAAGGGGATTAATTGTGTAATTACACTCCTTAAAGTCCTGTCCTTTTTTCAAGTTCTTCCGGATAGCGGTCACCCATCAAATCGATTTTTGAGCTGGCTTCATTCATGTTGCTTATATCTTCCACTGTCAGTTTCACATCTGCTCCTCCGATATTTTCTTGCAGGCGATGGGTTTTTGTAGTACCTGGTATCGGTACGATCCAGGGCTTTTGTGCAAGCAGCCATCCCAATGCTATTTGAGCAGGTGTTGCATTTTTCTCTTCTGCTATTTTTTTTACCAGATTAACAATAGCCTGATTAGCCTCAAGTGCTTCCTGTGTGAAACGTGGAAGTATGCTGCGAAAATCATTTCCGGCAAATTTTGTATTGGCATCAAACCTCCCTGTTAGATAACCTTTACCCAATGGGCTGAACGGAACAAAACCGATACCAAGTTCTTCGAGCATAGGTAATAATTCATCTTCGGGACGTCTCCACCATAAAGAGTATTCGCTTTGTACAGCGGTAACCGGCTGAATGGCATGAGCACGACAAATTGTTTTTACCCCTGCCTCCGATAGACCCCAGTGTTTTACTTTACCTTCCTGTATCAGGTCTTTTACTGCTCCGGCCACATCCTCTATAGGCACATTGGGATCTACGCGATGCTGGTAATATAAGTCGATAATATCTGTCTTAAGACGTTTAAGCGATCCTTCTATTACTTGTTTTATATGTTCGGGGCGGCTATTGGTCCCTGTCTCTTTTCCGTTCTCGATATTGAAGCCGAATTTGGTTGCTATCACTACCTTGTCGCGAATGGGAGACAAGGCTTCTCCTACTAGTTCTTCATTGGCGTATGGTCCGTAAATCTCGGCTGTGTCGAAGAGTGTAACACCAAGATCAAATGCTTTACGAATCAGCGAGATCATTTCGTTTTTATCGGAAGCCGGACCATAACCGTAACTCATTCCCATACACCCTAATCCAATAGCAGAAACTTCCAGATTAGTATTTCCTAATATGCGCTTTTTCATCATATATATTTTAGTTGTAATACAAAGATAACAAAAGAGCCACAGTGGTTGTTTTCCCTGTGGCTCAAACATTATTTGTTATGCAGCTCAATATTCTACTTTGTCGGAGAATATCCAAATTGTTTTTTGAATGCTGATGAAAAATGCGAGAGGTTTTTAAACCCGACTTCGAGATATACATCGGACACTTTTTTATTCTCATTGCGAATTTTATCATAAGCAATTTCCAGTCTTTTTTCCATGAGCCATTTTTGAGGAGAGGATTCACTTATTTTTTTGAAATCCCTCTTGAATGTGGCAAGACTCCGACCTGTAAAATGTGCAATGTCTTCAATAGATAGATCATACATGTAGTTATCTCTCATGAAATCAAGTATGTCTATTTTCCATGGTTCAGTGAAATCAAAGAGAACAGGATAAAACATTTGATCTATATTTAATAAGGAATATACACCTTCATGCAATTTCAACTTCATAAGTTCGTCAGCTGGCTCTATTGATGAATCGAAATAAGGCGTCATAGACTGAAACAGGCTTGTGATATCGGGTGTTTGTGGCAGCTTTAACACGCTTGGGAATTCCTCATGAGATTCTATCTTCGGTTGTTTTTTATCAATTGTCTGATAAAATTCACGTAAAAAATTGCGCTTAAAGATCATAAAAATACCTTTGAACTGTTCTCCATTTTCAGCCTGTTTTATTAAATCTACCCGGTTATCTCTACGCAAGAAAATACATTCTCCTGCGCTAATTACTGTTTTCTTTTTCTTTTGTTCAACAAGCAGTTCCCCAGAATAGATATATACAAGCATGTGGTTCTTAACCATTGATGTGCATGTTCTGTTATCATTGAAGTAATAACTGAAAAAGACATCGGAATAACTAAATGTCAATGATTCGTTGCGTCCAAAATCCATAACATATCTTTTTTACAAATATAGTATTTTGTTTGTCGAGTCACTATATTTGAAATGGAAAAAGAAATCCGATCTAATGAGATTATATTTCTCATAATGGTGGGGTTTAGGGTAATTTATTTCAATACATTAAACACAATTTAACACATATTATCATTGAAGGCAGATGCTTTTTAAAGCAACTATACTCATCCTTTTCATTAAAATGCTTTTAATACCTAAATCAGCAATAATAATCCATTTTTTAAACAGTTTTTATCCATTTCAGTTAGATTTAATATCCCCTAAATTCGTCATGTTAACCTAATCTAAAACTGACTATTATGAAAACTTTTTTATTTAAAAAGCTCACTGTCTTTATAGTGATGTTTTCCCTATCAGCTACAGTTTTTGCTCAAACTAACTCTCCAAATCAGGATGCTGATAAAGTGTCCGGAAATGTGATAGATGTTGAGGGAAACCCGTTGATAGGCGTAAGTGTTGTAGTAAAAAACACTCGAATTGGTACCATATCTGATGATAATGGTAAGTATCAAATCAATACAAAAGAAGGAGATGTACTAGTATTCTCTTATATTGGATTTGTCACTAGGGAAATAACCGTTCAGAAAAACAAAGTTGTAAATGTTACATTGCAAGATTCCAGCAGAACTTTAGATGAAGTTGTTGTGACGGCCTTAGGTATCAAAAGAGAGAAGAAAGCTTTAGGGTATGCTGTGCAGGATATCAAAGGAGATGTGCTGACAGAGGTGCGGGATCCTAACATGCTTAATTCCTTAGCCGGACAAATAGCCGGAGTTCAGATCACAAATGTATCGTCGGGAGGTATTGGTGGATCACCGAGAATATCTATTAGAGGTGAAACTTCACTGACTAATAATAGCCCTCTTTTTGTTGTGGATGGGATACCCATTAATAACAATCCTAGCAACTTCAATACTGATGGAATGGATTTTGGTGGTGGAGCCGGTGATATTAATCCGGATGATGTAGAATCAATAAGTGTATTGAAAGGACCTACAGCTGCAGCTTTGTATGGAAGTCGTGCTGCAAATGGTGCTGTAGTAATTACAACAAAGAGTGGAAAGAAAAGTAAGGGTATGGGTATTACTTACAATACAAATTTGATTATCCAACCATGGTTGTTGAGAACACCTGATTATCAGTACAAATACGGAGGAGGAGAAAACTTTGAGTATGAATATGTAGATGGTAAAGGAGGAGGGAAAAATGATGGCGCAGGTTATTCGTGGGGGCCCAAGTTAAATCAGCCGGATCCAACTACAGCCAGTGGTTTTGTAGAGATACCACAATATGCAAGTCCTATTGATCCGGTTACCGGAAAACGTATTGCTACGCCTTGGGTCGCTCATCCGAATTTCCTCGAAGATTTTTTTGATACGGGAACTGTATTTACCAACAATGTATCTATAAGCAATGGTAATGAACATGGAGACTATAGACTCTCTTATACGAATATGAATCAGAAAGGAATTATCCCAAACACAGACCTGAAGCGTAATACTGTTTCTCTTAATGCAGGCTATAAGCTAACTAAATTTTTACGTGTAAATGCCAATGTAAACTATGTGCAGAATAAAAGCGATAATATGCCACAGATTAATTATTGGGATAAACCCATAATGTATAGTTTCACGTGGTGGGGAATGAATGAAGATGTGAAAGCTTTAAAAAATTATTGGGCTCCCAATAGGGAAGGATTGGAACAATCGAACTTTAATAATTCATGGATGGACAATCCTTATTTCACATTATATGAAAATACCCAATCTCAATTGAAAAATCACCTTTACGGCAACCTGTCTTTCAATCTTGATATTATAGATGGGCTTTCGCTTATGGGACGAACAGGTACAGACTGGTATGATGATAATATTCGCATCAAACGTGCTTATAGTTCAAGAAACTATCCGAATGGGATGTATACGGTAAATGATTTTATTTTTGAGGAACGCAACTCTGATTTTTTACTTTCTTGGGATAAACCTCTCCGATCCGATTTCCAATATAAAGTATCCTTAGGTGGTAATAGAATGCACCGTTCTATACGAAAAACCAGTTCAAGAGCTTCAGAGTTAGAAATACCCGGGGTTTATAACCTCGAAAATGCAAGATCGGCTCCTGTTGTCAGGGAAGAAAACACGGAGAAAGCAGTTAACAGTATCTATGGAATGGGGCAACTCGTGTACAAAAATATGTTGTATCTTGATATTACAGCCCGTAACGACTGGTCTAGTACTTTGCCTGTTGATAATAACTCTTATTTTTATCCTTCAGTATCGATGAGTGCTTTGATCTCTGAAATGGTTAAATTACCAAAATCCATTTCTTTTTTCAAAGTGCGTGGATCATGGGCTCAGGTCGGTAACGATACAGATCCGTATCAGCTAATTCCTGTATACCAGTTTGCTGATAAATGGGGAAGTACGAGTGCTGCCCGCGAAGATGGCGCATTATATAATAGTGAACTGAAACCTGAAAAAATTAACAGTGCAGAGGTTGGTTTGGATATTCGCTTTTTAGGCGATAGATTGGGGGTGGATTTTTCATATTATAATACCGTTGCAACCAATCAGATATTATCAATGGCTGTTGCACCTACATCAGGTTACACTTCAAGAATGACAAATGCGGGTAAAATAGAAAGCCGAGGATTCGAAGTTGTATTAAATGCCATACCTCTAAAATTAAAAGATTTTGAATGGGGAGTAATACTAAACTGGTCTACTAATCGCGCTTATGTTCGGGAGTTGGCAGAGGGGATAACTAACTATAATATGTCGGGCTATGCGCAAGCACGAGTAGACGGACGTATGGGGGATTTGTATGGTTGGGGATTCAAACATGCTCCGGACGGACAAATTATTTACAGAGACGGCTTACCTGTATGGGAGGACGAAGTGAAATGTTATGGCAACTATAATCCGGATTGGATGGCCGGCTTGAAAAATACATTTACATACAAAAACTTTAAATTATCGGCATTGCTTGATTATAGAAAAGGCGGCCGTATATACTCGGGTACTTTGGCAAAAGGTATGGAAGGTGGAGTATTGGCGGAGTCAGCCATAGGAAACCAGCGTGAAGAAGGTCTGATCGGTGAAGGCGTCATGGAAATTACAGATTCAAAAGGAAATGTTACAGGATATGAAAAGAATGATGTAAAAGTTAGTTTGCGCGATTGGATCGGACGCTACCATAGTCGTGATTCTTTCGAAACAAACAGCTATGACGCTTCTTATCTGAAACTACGTGAAATAGCTTTTCTTTATACTTTCCCACAAATAAAAATATCTGAAAATTATTCATTACGTAATGTTTCGGTGGGAATAACAGGACGAAACTTATGGATGTGGTCGAAGGCCAAGCATATAGATCCCGAGTCGGGTGGTTATGGAAACGAAGATGCTCAAATACCTACACCTAAAAGTATTGGGTTCAACTTAAGCGTTTCTTTCTGATAAATATTCATTATTCAAAAACAAAACGTCATGAAAAAATATATATTTATATTCGCTTTGATATTGTTGGCATCCTCTTCTTGTACCAAAGACTTTGAGGATACAAATACCAATAAAAACAAACCTGAAACAATTGTGCCTAATCTACTCTTGCCCTATCTTACTTATACAGTAGTAGATGCCGGAGTAGGAGGTAGTGTGGTTACCCAACATCTGGCAGCTCGTGACTGGGTTGTTTCTCTCGGACGATACGACTGGTATAGTACTCCTTACTGGGATTATTCGATATTGCGCAATGCCAACAATCTTATATTGGAAGCCGAAAATGTAGGTAATGATAATTTTAAAGGTATAGGGCTTATTTTTAAATGTTATTTATTTGCCAGAACTACTGATTGTGTAGGCGACATTCCTTTTAGCGATGCGCTCAAAGGCAAAGAAGGGGTGTATATGGCAACTTACGACAAACAAGAAGATGTTTATGTTGGTCTATTGGCATTTCTGGAGCAAGCAAATGATTTATTGGATGTTGATGGAGTGCCTATTTCGGGAGATATTCTTTATAATGGAGATATATTGAAATGGAAAAAATTTGCAAATTCTCTTCATTTACGTTTATTAATGAGAGTTTCCGATAAAATGCCCGATGCCAAAACTAAAATAAAAACAATTGTCGATAATCCTGCGAAATATCCTATTTTTGAGAGTAACGATGACATGGCAGCTCTAACTTATTTACAAGATTCTCCAAATCGTTTCCTAAGTTATAATGCACCTGGATTCGACGCCGGAGAAGTTGTTCTAGGTAAAGCCCTCGCTGATACTCTTTTGATGTATAAAGATCCGCGAATTGATGCAATGGCTCAACCAACTTTGTCTTCTGTAAATAACGGCACTCCCGAATTTGTAGGCGTACCGTGTGCAATGAGTAAAGAAGATGCTGTGGCATATAATGGAGGACGTGAAAATCAATCGCTCATAAACAAGCGATATAGCCACGATCCTGTTGGCGAAAAAGGTATTTACATGTCTTATGCAGAGCTACAGTTTATATTAGCAGAGGCCGCACAGAAAAACTGGATAAGCGGTAGTGCTAAAACCTATTATGAAAATGGAATACGGGGATCATTCGAATATTACGGACTATCAGGTAAAGTAGATAATTATCTGATAGGAGAAAATGTTGTTTTCAAACCAAGTAAAGGTTTATTACAAATTGCTGTTCAAAAATGGATATCATTCTATTTCAATACAGGTTATGAGGTCTTTTTCGATATTCGCCGTACAGGTATGCCTTATCTCTTCCCAGGGACAGGTAATCTGAATGGAGGGAAAATACCTGTACGCTGGAAATATCCTGATACAGAGCAAAATTATAACGGAAATAACTATAAACAAGCTATAAGCCTGCAAGGAGAAGATAATACAAACACGCCTATTTGGCTGACTAAGTAACCAAATGAAAGGAGAGGCTATTCTAGACATTGGGAATAGCCTCTTTATTCTTACACAATTAAAAACAAAAGTTATGTATACTATTTTAAAATATCTATTAGGTATTTCTTTTATAATTACGCTATCGTCTTGCAATAAAAAACAGGATGTTTCTATGATGCAACTGAAAGTAATGAGCTTCAATATCTGGCTTGGTGGTGGGAAGTCTATTGATGCTACAGCAGAAGTTTTCGTTAATAGCGGTGCTGATATAATCGGAGTGCAAGAATCAAGTCGCGATGGTAAAAATACTGCCGCTCACCTTGCCGATAGTCTGGGATGGCACTCATACATATATGCCGATAGTCAGACTATCATAAGTAAATACCCGATTGTAGATACTTCTGCCAACAGGCATGGTGTGAAAATTCAGATAGATAAAAATCATTTTGTGTGGATGTTTAATATTCATCTGATTTATTGCCCTTACGAACCATATCAGTTAAATGGAATAGAGTATTGCGGCGGTCCTATACTCAATACTGCCGAAGAAGCTATTAGTTCAGCTTTGGCCACAAGAGAAGCCGATGTTAATTCTAATATAGCTGATATACTCGAAGTTCGTAAAGAAGGCTACCCCATTTTTCTTACCGGCGATTTTAACGAACCTTCTTGCCTAGACTGGACTGCCAGAGCAGTAGAAGCCGGATTATGTAAGATTTCTGTTCAATGGCCATCAACAAAAGCGTTTATTGATAAAGGCGGAATGACAGATTCGTACAGATTCTTTTATCCCGATGAAGTTAAGAAGCCGGGACATACATGGACTCCATTACCGGAAAGCCAGACATATAGAGAAGTTTTAGATCGTATCGACTTTGTTTTCTTTTCGGGAAATGGATTTAAACTTGCAAACACCCAAATAGTAGGGGAGTCTAGTTCAAAGAGTGATATTATGTTTGATAATTATCCTTCGGATCACAGAGCTGTACTTAGTACTTTCACTCTCCGGTAAACTTATCGGAAAGCTTATTTAATACCCTATATCTTGCGGGAGAAATACCCATTGTCTTTTTGAATAACCGAGAGTAATAATATGGGTCTTCAAAGCCAACCCGCATAGATATTTGGTTAACTTTCATTGTGCTACTGAGTAAATGGTAGCAAGATCGCTGAATTTTGAGTTGATTGAAATATTCCATTGGTGGTATTCCCATATTTTTATAAAATAGTCTGTAAAAATATGATGTCGAATACCCGAAATAGTTTGCTATATCGGCTAATTTTAGTTTGTTTCCGATATTTTCGTTCATATAATGCGTTGCAAGATGAATTAATGAAGTTCCATATTTGTCTTCAGATTTTGAACTTCTATGAGTCTTAACATATAATAGCGAACCTAAAAAATAAGAAAGTCCAAAATTTGCATATTGCAGTGCATTATTATCATGCGATACTGATAATACATTGTATATTTCTTCGAATAGTTTCAAGCGTTCATCAATCCGTGAATTATTCTCCGGATCAATAGAAATTATTTTTCCGAATTCATTTTTAAATAAATCAGATTTGTATCCTTTGAAATGTATCCAAAAGATTGTCCATGGGTCAGAATTATTGGCTCCGTAACGATGTGCAATACATGCAGGTAATATTATGTATTGGTTTTCTTTTACCCCATGAACTTTTCCATTAAATTCGAACCAACCGCTTCCTTTTGTGCAGTAAATAAGAATATTTTCAGGACAACCGGACGGGCGACTAATGTAATGATATTTTGCACTTGGAAAATAACCTAAAGAATGGAAATATAAATCATTCATCATGTAATTTTTATCCATTTCTTCTACAATGAAAAATGGAAGTATAATACTCCATTGTCCATGAAATCCATGTTTAATCTGTGTCATTTAGGTTTAGCATTTTAATTGTAATAAAATTAGCAATAATAATCCATTGCTTGGGCAAGATTTATCTATTTTTTCATCATGGCTATTACGTAAATTTGTTTATTAACTAATTAATAAGATATGAACCGAAAACAGTTTATTCAACGCTTAGGAACAATAGGAGTCGCAGCAATTGCATCACCTATAATCGGAACCTCTTCTTTAGAAGCTTCACTATCTTCGCCGGCTTTTGGTGCTACGAATAATAAAAAGACCCGTGTAGGTATCATTGGCTGTGGAAGTGTATCGGGTATGTATTTACCTCATTTGTCAAAATGTCCTTATGCCGAAATAGTAAGTGTCTGTGATATATTACCTGATAGGGCGAAAAATGCCGCACAAAAATATGGTGTAAAGAATTGGTATCCCCATATTGATAAGATGCTGGCTGGAGTTCCATTCGATTTATTAGTGAATCTTACCAATATGCAAGAGCATGGAAGGTTGAACCGTCAGGCATTAATGGCTAAAGTAAATGTATGGAGCGAGAAACCTATGGCAAATACTTATGCCGAAGGGCGTGAATTATATAATCTTGCCAACAGTCAGGGAGTTCGTATATGGGGTGCTCCTGCAGTTGTAAATAGTCCGCAATTCGCATTTATGGCTAAGCAAATAAATGAAGGAAATCTCGGACGTGTTGCGGCTGCACATGCTCATTACGGACATCAAGGGCCCAATTGGTCTGCGTTTTTCTTCGAAGAAGGAGGTGGCAGTTTACCAGATTTAGGTGTCTATAATATCTCTACCCTGACAGGACTATTTGGACCTGCAAAATCGATTATAGCAATGACAAATATTGTAGACCCGACTAGAAACACAGGAGATAAAGGTCATATACAAGTGGTTGCGGAAGACAATGCAATGGTGATAATGGAACATCAGAATAATGTGTTATCACATATCCAATGTGGATTCAACTATTTCGATCCCTATGGACATGAAGGGACAGGACAAGAACGACCGACTATCTCCGTTACAGGCTCAACTGGAAATATGCATATGATAGGATATGATTGGAAACCATCGGGTGTGGATGTGGCTACAGTCGCAAACGAGAAAACACAGCGATTTGCCACCGATCAGGGTACTTTTCTTTGGGAAGAGGGTGCCTCCATTATCTGTGAATATCTGGCAACAGGCAAAGAAACCCTTATTAATCCTGAGCATGCTTTGCACGTTCTGGAGATTATTGAAGCAGCACGCCAGTCTCAGGCGCAAGGCAAAAGAATTAATTTACAATCCTCTTTTAAATGGCCGGTAATAGGGTGATCAAATGAGATGAATTTCGATTTTATGATCAAGGATTAAACTATGTATACGTATTTTATTCCTTCATTTAAGATAAGCTAAATAATAAACTTTCACAAAATATTGGTTATTCCAGTATTTAAATTAAATTTAATCAATCAATTATATTGTTAACTTGTAAAACATTATTAATGAAAGAAATAAATGAAAAACAAAACTTAAAAGCGGCAGAAATGTCTCGCAGGAAGTTTCTTAGTGTTGCGGCCACTGGAGTTGCAGGCTTAACTATTCTTCCGAGTTTTACTGTCTCAGGATTAGGACACATGGCTCCGAGCGATAAACTATACATTGCCAAATTGGGATGTGGTGGTATGGGAGCAGCCGATCTCGAGTGTTTGGTAAATACACCGAGAAAGAATGCGGTAATAGCCTATCTCTGCGATGTTGATGGACGCATGGCTGCCGGTGCGCAAAAGAAATTCCCTAAAGCTCCTCTCTATGAAGACTGGCGCGAATTGTATGAAAAGGAGCATAAGAATTTTGATGCTGTATGTATTTCTACACCGGATCATAATCATGCTATTCAGGCATTTGGAGCAATGCGGATGGGGAAACATGTTTATCTGCAAAAGCCATTGTCGCACGATATTTATGAGGCACGTATATTGACCGATGCCGCAAAAAAATATAAGGTTGTTACTCAAATGGGAGATCAGGGTAATTCGTGCGATGGAATGAAAACTATGCGCGAATGGCTCGATGCAGATTTAATAGGTGATATACAAAAAGTTTATTGTTGGACAAATCGTCCTGTATGGCCTCAGGGAATCCCATGGCCTACCGCAAAAGCTTCTGTGCCAAAAGAATTGAATTGGGATTTATGGCTTGGTACAGCTCGGCATGTCGACTATATTGAAAATCTGATCCCTTTCAACTGGCGTGGCTGGTGGGAATTTGGTACAGGTGCTCTAGGTGATATGGGATGTCACATTATCGGACCTCCGTTCAAATTACTCGGTCTGGGATATCCAAGTGAAGTTAGTTGCAGTGTAACCAATCAGTTTACTGATATTTTTAAAGAAGCATATTATCCTGAAAGTGCTCCGGTTGCAAGTTCTATTCGCTTTAAGTTTAAACAGCAAAATGGTAAGAATCTCGATTTATATTGGATGGACGGAGGTATTATGCCCGAACGTTTCGACGAAATAGATCCTAATGCAGATATGACTACTGCAATGGGAGACCTAGATCCCCTTGATGTTGAAGGAGCGACAGTGTTCGTAGGAACTAAAGGTAAGATATCTTGTGGCTGGGGTGGATCTGATCCCCGATTATGGGTAAATGATGGTAGTAAAAAACCACTTTTTGCTAAAGATGTAAACCTTCCTCAGAAATATGAGAGGATAGAAGGCGGTACTAATGGACATTACTGGGCTTGGATCGACTCGTGTATTGCCGGTTATGATAAAGCGAATGTCGAATCACCATTCGAAGGTTATGCAGGGCCACTTACAGAAGCTGTACTGATGGGTAATCTGATTCTCAGAAGTTATAATATTCGCGAAGAGGTGAAACGCAATGATTCGGTTTATGGTGAAATGGAAGCTTTTCTTTATCCCGGTCGTAATATCACATATCAATGGGATGGAGCGAATATGAGAATTACCAATTTCGAAGCTGCCAATCAATTTGTGAAAAGAGAATACCGTAAAGGTTGGGAAGAATTAAAATTGTAAATAACTTATAAAACAAAAAATATGAAAATAAAATATTGTGGCATTCTCATTGTACTGGCAACACTATTAGTTGTTTCATGCACACCAAAAGAGAGTAATCAGGAACTTGCTGTAAAAGACTCTGATTGTGCTGAAGAAGCTATACCCGAGGGCGGAGAATGGATAACTATGTTTGATGGAAAGACACTTGACGGATGGCGTGGCTATTGCCGTAAAGATGTACCCGATGGATGGGTTGTAGAAGATGGCTTTATAACTTTTAAAGGAAGTGGAAACACAATTGATCCTGAAGGTGGTGATCTGATGTATGACAAACAATTCGAAAACTTCGTATTTGAAGTGGAATGGAAAATAGATAAAGCCGGAAATAGCGGTATTTTTTATACAGCACAAGAAATTGAAGGGAAACCTATTTACTACTCAAGTCCTGAATATCAATTGCTTGATAACGAAAATATGCCCGATGCTTGGGAAGGTGTTGGTGGAAATCGTCAGGCAGGAGCTGTATATGATATGATTCCTCCTGTTCCACAACCTGTAAAACCTTATGGTAACTGGAATAAGACCAAAATTGTTTTGCATAAAGGACATGTTTATCACTATATGAATGATACTCTTATTCTGGATTTTAAATTCGGTACACCTGTTTGGAAAGCATTAGTCGATAAAAGTAAGTTCAGTAAATTCAGTAAAGATCCTGAAAGCTGTGTTGATGCTTATGAACTAATGTTAGACTGTGGCAAAAAACCGGGCTATATCGGATTTCAGGATCATGGATATGGTGTTTGCTTCCGTAATATTCGCATAAAAGAACTCTAACTTAATGAAAATAGAATTGTGCGATTCTTATGATCAATTGAGTCGTAAGGCTAATGATATTATTATTGAAAATCTGTTGCAGCACAAATCTTTATTGTTTTGTGCTGCAACAGGCAATTCTCCAACACGAATGTATGAGATGCTAAGTAAGGAGTATTCAAATCGTTCGGAATTATTTTCTCAAATCCAAGTAATTAAATTGGATGAATGGGGAGGATTGCCACAGAACCATTCGGGGACATGTGAGACTTATTTGCAAGAATATGTTATTAAACCCTTGAAGATAACTGAAGATCGCTATGTTTCGTTTCAAAGTAATGCGTTACAACCGGAAAAAGAATGTGAGAGGGTTCAATCAGAATTAGAGAAGAGAGGGCCGATTGATATTTGCATTTTAGGATTGGGTATGAATGGTCACATAGCATTTAATGAACCTGCTGATTTTTTGCAGCCTAATTGTCATATTGCACGCCTTTCACCTCAATCGCTTCAACATTCTATGGTAGCAGGAGAGGATAATAAACCTCAATATGGACTTACACTGGGCATGGCTGATATAATGGGGTCTAAATTGATAATTCTTCTTATAAATGGTGTAAATAAACGCGAAATCACGCAATCTTTTCTATCTACAAAAATAACAACTAGTTTACCGGCTTCTCTTTTATGGCTTCATCCTAATGTTATTTGTCTTTTGGATAAAGAAGCAATTGGAGATTTAAAATAATAATACTATGAAACATGCTATCGCAATAGATATTGGTGGTACTAATATAAAATATGCTCTTGTAGATAATGGTGGGAATATATTATATGAATCGCTCAGATCAGCTAAATCGAATGATAATGAAACTAGTCTTATAGATCTTCTTAAAGCGATTGTTACTGAAATTCGGGTTGTCGCATCTTCTTTTAATTTTTCAATTGTGGGGATTGGTATCGGTGTCCCTTCGGTTATTGATGATGGCGTTGTACTCTTTGCAAATAACCTACCGGAGTTAGATAATCAGAATTTACAGCAGATAATAGCTGATTATAGTGACTTACCCGTATTTGTCGATAACGATGCTAATCTGATGGGGTTAGGCGAAGTGGTCTATGGTGGAGCCAAAGGGATATCAGATGCCGTTTTTCTAACCATAGGAACAGGTATTGGCGGAACTTTGATTTTGAATGGGCAACTTTATGGAGGATACAGAAACCGTGGTACAGAACTAGGTCATATCATCGTCAATTGCGATGGAAATCCTTGCTCGTGCGGAGCAAGAGGGTGCTTCGAAGCACACGCTGCTGTAATTGTCCTTATCGAAGAATATAAAAAGTTGCTAATAGATGACATCCAGACGGATGTAGAAATAGATGGCAAATATATTGTTTCCCGATATGAAGCAAACGAAGAGGCAGCCATTATTGCTATGAATAATCATTTCTATTATATAGCGATGGGTGTTGTTAGCCTGATAAATATTTTCGCACCGCAGAAAATAATAATAGGAGGGGGGATATCAGAATCGGGCGATTTCTATATAGACAATATTCAAAAATTGGTAAAAGAATTGGTTATGAAAGAAACTTCTTGTTTTACTACAATAGAACGGGCTTCGTTAGGAAACAAAGCGGGATTTCTAGGTTCGGCAGCGTTAGTATTTAAACATATGTAACGAGAAAACCTATAATAGATCATATTTCGGGCATTTTCATTATTTTCAAAATCAAAGCCCTAAACCTATTCCAATATAAAAACGATTACCATCGTCTGATGAAAAATAAGAAAATTTACCCGTATATTTTTTAAGTAATGTCAGCCAAAAACCGCCACCATAGGATATATGCCATGTTCGGGAATGCTCATTTGGAAGCCAGACTCTACCATGGTCAAAGCCTGTAAATACACCATAATTAATAGGGGTAAAAGGATTTTTCAATCGCCCCAAATCATATCTAAAATCAGTATGCTGATAAAATGATTGTCTGCCAATAAAGCGATTATCCCGAAAGCCTCTAAGCTCCACTGATGCTGCTTGATAAAACTCGTATCGATTAGTAAATAATGCCTCTCCAATAAGCGCCGTTGCTATCGAAAATCGATCGGTGCAGTTTATCTCCGCTGATAATTTAGATCTTACATAAGGGAAATTACGTCTTAGATCGCTCAAACTCCAAGTTAGCCCAGAGGTAACCGATAAATCAATAGCAGATATGGTTGCATCTATTTCTTTATGTATATCGTAAGTCAGATTCACGTCTGCAAAAACCTTAGTATCGAATACTTTGCTGTTATCACCATATACCTGATTTATGAATCGGTCTGTAGGTTCGCTCAGAGTATATACTTCTAATGTTGATTGAGCTGTTATTTTGTACATAGGACTTAATCTCCAATAGTAGGAGGGTTGGATGCTATATCTACCTATATCCACCCGATTATATTCGATTTCGGCGTCCCTATGGCCATTTGTTTGGTTTCCATAACCAAAGAAGTTATGAAAATCGTTTGCAACACCAAATATAGCTTCTATACTAAAGCCATTTTTCTCGTCGAGCGAAGGAAAAAATCCCTGATACATTAATCCGTCCAGATAACTAAAACCAATTCTATGTCGATAGCTATAAGGAGATCTTTTGAATCCATACATTGTTTTACTTAAATATGCTCCCAAATAAAAGCCCAAATCGGAGTCGTAGACACCCCAAGGTGTAAAGTTTACAGTGTGATATTTTAGCTTGGTGTAATCATAAGTATGCACTTTTTCCACATTAGTCCTGATGATATTAGCATCGCCGAGCGTGTCGTTGACAACATTATGATTCTTATAGTCATAAATTGTTGTGTTTCGGCTTCTCTCTATATTATATATATTAGTACCTTTTCCGCCAACTAAAGTAAGTGGAGTGCCACTTCTTGATTTCCCCGATATTCTAAAAATATCATCCCCACTTAGTCCATATAGCCAAATCTCCTTTGTACTTTTGTCGTATTCCTTATCAAATAGTAGGGTATTGGTGTTTAGATCGTAAATACATATATTAGTAGTATTCCTGTTACTTTGTTCTATTACGAATAAGTCATTACCGTTAGTACCGGTTATCACAGGAGTTTCTTGCAATATGTTATAATATTTGTGAGCGATGTCTTCAATAGCATCTCTGCGTTTTTTGAGATTCGCTTTAATGGTTTCGGTGCTATTTGTCTCATATATTTCTTCAGGTAGTTCTTTGAAAGCGCTATCAATAACAGAATCTGTTAAAAGATACCCGAGATATTTAGCCTCCTCTTCCCAAACTTCACGTCCGCTCCTTGCCACCAACGCTACATCGAGAGGAATACCAATACCATTTGCTTTCTTAAGATTGTTATAATTACCGTCATAATTGGTTATACTGTTTAAACCAAATACATTCAGCATCAATTTGAATAATATTCCATCTACTCGTGTAAAAGTATGGCTGCGATCTGCAACCAAAGGCATATATACAATACTGTCGCTTTGTGGAATTCCATACCATTGCCAGTTTTCTTTTGTTTTATTCCAATCGCCGATTAATATGTCTAAGAGTCGCTCTCTAATGTATTCGTGCTGATTGACATGAAAGGATTTTGATTCTTGTATTTTGGTTAATAATTCGTCTGTTTCTATCACCTTAGATTGAGTTGTAAATGTTTTCAGATCGTAAATACTTACCAATCTATCGGCGATACCTGTACCATCTGCAATGGTATCGGTAGTTACATTTTCCGGAATATAAAATATTTCTGAATCAAATGAACTCAAACCAACTCCTTCGGCTAATTTATTAGCAACAAGGAAAGCATAAGGATGGGTAATTGTATAAGCATCACCTATAAATTTATCTAAATATGTGTCTTTGAAATCTTCTCTATTATATGTGTTTTTAAAAAAGTCCGATTCTATAAATGTTGTAGCTCCACCAAGGGGCCTCACTAAGTATTGGTGCCCTTCTTTATCTTCGAGAAATAGTGCATGCAATCGAGGAAGTTGACCTACAAATTTGAGTCCTCCATAAAGGTCATAAAGCCTCGTTGATTTCACAGAGATAGGGGTAGAATATAATTCTCTATAATGTTTGCCGACTATACGATTATAAATTCCACTCCGTTTATGCGAATCGGGTAGATAGATAGATTTTTTTATTAAACTATCAGAGTATATAGGTACTGTATCTTCCTTAATTTTATCAGAAATGTCTTTAGCTGAGCTACTCAGATAAAACAAATTGTATATTATTAAAAGTACGATACCGAATTTCAGAGTAAAACGCATAGACAAAAACCTGTTATTGTAAATCGAATACAAAAATTTATACTATTTAAGATTAGATTAAAATTAATAACAAATGAATGATACAAAGTGTTTCGACTATATCACCAATTTTAAAAGCAGATAGAGCTATTTGTTAATATTCCATTTTCACGAGAATTAAGTATCTGATAAATAGTGTTCAGTAAAATTGCTGAATAAAATATATTGGCTCTTTTTTTAGTTTTTAACTAACGATATTTTGAATGTTAAAATTAAATATCTAATATTGTTTCTCAATTAACAACTATCTAACATGGAAACAACAGCAAGACTTTATTCTTTGACTTACAAGGAATCTAAAACGTATCTTTTTGCACTATTATTTATTGTCGGCAATATCGTATTGCCACAATTGAGCCATTTAATACCCGGTGGAGGATTAATGTGGCTACCTATTTATTTTTTTACTTTAATCGCGTCTTACAAGTACGGTTTACGTGTTGGATTACTTACAGCTATCCTATCTCCGTTAATCAATAATCTTTTATTCGGAATGCCTCCCGTAGATGTTCTACATATCATTCTGACTAAATCAAGCTTGCTGGCAATAGCAGCAGCATCTGCAGCACGTTATTTCGAAAAAGTATCATTTTGGGCTATATTAGGAGTTGTGATAAGCTATCAGGTAATAGGTACACTCGTTGAATGGGTAATGGTAAAAGATTTATTTGTTGCATTACAAGACTTCCGTATTGGAGTACCCGGAATGTTGATTCAGTTATTTGGTGGATTTGCACTGTTGAAAGCTATCGCTAAACTCTGAAAATATTAATATGCAAGGGAAAACATTTGAGGAGGTTCTGGAGCGATTCAGAACTATTCCTTTTCATGAAGATTTTGATATAATAGTTGCAATAGCAAATGGAGGGGTCGTACCAGCCGCTATACTCAATCAACGATTAGATATTGAGATTCAATTGCTCAAGATCAATTTGAGAGATAGTACTCAAAAACCAAAGTATGATAGCCCACGGCTAATTGCACCTATCGATTTTGAGTTTAAAAATAAACGCATTCTTTTAGTTGAAGACCGTGTCAAAACAGGGGCATCTTTAACTTTGGCAGTAGCTTTGTTGCAAGGTGCAAAATTTATAAAAACATTTGCAGTAAACGGAAATGCAGACTATGCTTTATACAACGAAGATTGTTTTAAGTTTCCATGGATATTATAAGTAATAGATGAGTAAAGTATCAATCGTTCTCTTTTTTATTTTTTTACAGCTTTTTATTGTACATAAGAGTTATTCTCAGTCTATTGTTCGCGATTCTATTCATTTGAATGAGATTATAGTTACGGGATCACGAACAGAAACAAATTTGCGTAATTTACCGATGAGTATAACTGTGGTTGGTAATAAGCAGATTCAAAATAGATTAGAGCAGTCATTATTACCGATAATAACCGAGGAAGTACCCGGATTATTTATAACAGGACGGAGTATTATGGGGTATGGTGTTGCAGCCGGTTCGGCCGGTGGTATGAAAATAAGAGGGGTGGGAGATAGTCCGACCACAGGTATATTAATGCTCATAGATGGACACCCTCAATATATGGGGCTAATGGGGCATCCTTTAGCAGACTCCTATCAGTCTATGATGGCCGAACGTGTGGAAGTGGTACGAGGTCCTGCGTCTGTTCTTTATGGATCGAACGCAATGGGTGGTGTTATCAATATCATTACAAAAAAGCAATTGCAATCGGGTGTAAAAACACATTTTCGATCGATGTATGGATCATATAATACGTCCTCTACAGAAGCTAATAATGCTGTTAGATCAGGCAAATTCAGTAGTTACGTTTCGCTGGGATATAACCGTAGTGATGGTCATCGTGAAAATATGGACTTCGAACAATTCAGCGGATATACCAAACTTGGTTACGATTTTACCTCTAATTGGAATGCATTCGCAGATTTGAATTTGACTAATTTTAAGACGTCTAATCCAGGTTCGATAACGGAGCTACTTGTCGATAATGATGCTGATGTTACAAGAGGAATGACATCTTTCTCTCTCGAAAACAGATATAATAAGACTTCGGGGGCAGTAAAGTTCTTTTACAATTTTGGTGCACATAAAATAAACGATGGATATAATCCAAATAAGGATGGCAGCGCGCCTTTAGACTATCGTTTTCGTTCCAATGATAATATGTTAGGTGTCTCAATATATCAGACATATAGTTTCTTTCAAGGTAATCAGGCTACTGCAGGGTTCGATTTTCAGCGTTTTAGCGGACATGCATGGAATACTTATTTTGATGAAAGAGTGGATAAAGATATTGTAGACAAAGGAATCAATAATGTGGCGGGTTATGTGAATATAGAACAGCGTTTGAGTAATAAACTCATTTTAAATGCCGGAATAAGAGCAGACAATAACAGTCATGCCGGAATGGCTTGGATTCCACAAGTGGGACTAAACTATTTCGTATCAGACATTACATCATTAAAAGCGATAGTAAGTAAAGGTTTTAGAAATCCTACTATTCGGGAGATGTATATGTTTCCTCCTCAAAATCCCGATTTGAAACAAGAACGATTGATGAATTATGAGTTGTCAGTCTCCCAGCACCTTTTAAATTATAGGTTGAGTATGGAACTTAATCTTTTTTATATAAAAGGAGAGAATAGCATACAAACTATAATGATTGATGGTAAACCATTGAATGTCAACACAGGAAAGATCAAGAATCATGGACTTGAGTTTGCCACTCATTACAAGATAAATAATAATTTGCGATTTTCAGCTAATTATAGTTGGCTGAAAATGAAATACAAAGTGATAGCCGCACCCGAGCAAAAATTATATGTGAGTGCAGATTATACTCAAAAACAATGGGGCATATCATCAGGTGTACAATATGTAGGTAACTTGTATACTGCTGTAACACCAGCAGAGAGTGTGAAAAATTCATTTGTCTTATGGAATACGAGAGTAATGTATCGTCCGACTAAGGCATTGGAAATATTTGGAAGAGGGGAAAATCTACTTGCACAAAAGTATGAAATAAACAAGGGCTACCCAATGCCACGGGCTACGGTTTTCGGTGGCATAAATTTAAGTTTTTAAAGATCAATTAAATTTAATAATTAGCGCTATGGACAGACGGAATTTCTTAAGAACAATAGCTATCACAGGAGCAGCTATAACATTGAAGACACAAGGAGGAATGGATATATTAGCTCAGACAGTTAATAATGCACAGACCGGAAAACCTGTAGATATTGTTGCTGTTATGGGTGGCGAGCCTGATGCTATGTTCAAACGGGCGATAACTGAGTTGGGCGGTATGTCGAAATATGTGAAGAAAGGCTACAAGGTAGTTGTAAAACCAAATATCGGTTGGGATAAAGCACCTGAATTAGCCGGAAATACCAATCCCAAGCTTGTTGCAGAGATTGTTCGCCAATGTTTTGCTGCCGGAGCTAAAGAAGTGACTGTATTCGATCATACATGCGACGATTGGGTGAAGTGTTATAAAAACAGTGGTATCGAAGCGGCAGCTAAAGGTGCAGGAGCAAAAGTTGTACCGGCACACGAAGAGTCGTACTATCGCACTATCCAACTTCCTAATGGAAAAAAGATAAAAAATGCTAAAGTACACGAAGCTATACTCGATAGCGATGTATGGATCAACGTACCTGTGCTCAAACATCATGGCGGAGCTAATCTGTCTATCTCAATGAAAAATCACATGGGTATTGTTTGGGACAGAAGAATATTCCATAGCTCAGATCTTCAACAATGTATAGCCGATATTTGTACTATGCAGAAAAAACCGGTATTGAATGTTGTAGACGCATATCGCACAATGAAAACAAACGGTCCACAAGGAAAATCATCTGCTGATGTAGTAGATACTAAGAGCCTTTTTGTTTCTACTGATATTGTAGCTGTAGATACGGCAGCTGCTAAATTCTTTAACCAGATACGTGAGATGCCTTTGGCAAATATAGGGCATTTGGCAAATGGGCAGTCATTGAAACTGGGAACTATGAATATAGATAATCTGAATATCAAGAGAATAAAAATGTAAGGTCATAGACCTATTTATTCTTCATCCAAATATCACACGATGCTAAAAAAAATACGTGTAGGAGTATCACTCCTGTTGTTTATACTGATAACTTTCTATTTTCTCGACTTCGTAGAATTAATACCAAATGATAGTCTCAATTGGTTGCCGAGGATACAATTTGTGCCGGCATTGTTAGCCGGTCATTTGATAGTATTGATAGTTCTTATTTTACTTACAGTATTATTTGGTAGAGTTTACTGTTCCTCGATATGTCCGATGGGGATATATCAGGATATAATAACTTGGTTTTCGAAGCGGACAGCTAAAAAGAAAAAGCGGCATAAGTTTAGTCAAGCAAAAAATATATTACGTTGGTCAGTATTGGCACTAACTGTGGTTGGTGCTGTTTCGGGATTTACTATAATTTTAGGATTATTAGATCCTTACAGTGCTTATGGAAGAATAGTTGCTAATATATTTCGCCCTGCGTATATGGGAGGTAATAATTTATTAGAATATATTTTCACAAGTTTCGGGAACTATACTTTTTACAGAACCGATATATTTATCAATAGTGTATTTGCTCTCTCTGTGAGTGTGTTGACTTTTCTTATTATAGGGTTTATGGCTTGGAAGCATGGACGTACATATTGTAATACGATTTGCCCTGTTGGCACTGTCTTAGGATTTTTAAGTAGGTTTTCTTTATTCAAAATCAGGATAGACGAAAGCAAATGCAATGGCTGTGGTTCATGCGAAATGAAATGTAAAGCCTCTTGTATAAATAGTAAGGAGCATGTTATTGATTATAGCCGATGCGTAAATTGCTTCAACTGTTTAGAAAGTTGTAACAAAAAAGCATTGAGTTTCACACCGAAAGTAGGAAGAACAGCAAAAACAGAAAATATAGTAAAACCTGTCGATTCGGGAAAACGTTTGTTCTTGAAAGCAACATTTACTGCCCCTTTATTATTAGTACAAGATAAAACCGATTCATTAGTAGGCGAGAAGAGCTATGCTCGAAAAACACCGATCGCACCCCCTGGTGCAATCAGTATCAAACATTTATCGAATCATTGTACATCTTGCCATCTCTGTATCAGCAAATGCCCGTCGAGAGTACTGAAACCTGCGCTTATGGAATATGGACTTGGTGGAATTATGCAGCCGACTATGTATTTCGAAAAAGGGTTCTGTAATTTCGACTGTACTATCTGCTCCGAGGTATGCCCTAACGAGGCTATAAAGCCACTCACCAAAGACGAAAAGCATCTTACACAAGGAGGCTATGTTGTCTTCAACGAAGATATTTGCGTTGTGCATACTGATGGAACGAATTGCGGAGCTTGTGCCGAGCATTGTCCTACACAAGCGGTAACTATGATCCCTTATGAGAATGGGTTAACAATACCGCACATAAATCCAGAAATATGTGTTGGCTGTGGTGGTTGTGAGTTTATTTGCCCGGTACGTCCATATCGCGCTATTCATGTGGAGGGGCATACAGTCCAAAAGCAGGCTAAACCATTCGAAGAAAGTGAAAAGTTCGAAGAAAAAATAGATAGCTTTGGATTTTGAATACACCATCTCAAGGTGCATATATCTGTAATTTTAATAATTTTAGAACCTATTTGTAGCTAAATACCCTATAAAACGATAGTATTGTTAGTTTTTTATCAATATTATCGTTTTATTTGTATCTTTAATTTCTTTTCGC
Organism: Dysgonomonas sp. ZJ709; assembly: GCF_011039195.1. Taxonomy (NCBI): domain Bacteria; kingdom Pseudomonadati; phylum Bacteroidota; class Bacteroidia; order Bacteroidales; family Dysgonomonadaceae; genus Dysgonomonas; species Dysgonomonas sp. ZJ709. The sequence continues at coordinate 52,819 of NZ_JAAKEM010000016.1, read as the reverse complement.
ATTTTGTAATTCTAATATTTATAAATGCTATATTCTTTCTTTGTTTCTAAAATGAAGTATGGGGGATATATGGAAGTTCTATCAAATAATTAATGGTGGAGAAAATAAGTCATGTGAGGCTTTGCTTATATAAAAATGGAATTAAAAAACGAAAGATTTAAATTGATCAAACTTAGTGAGAAATTATGAGCGAAATAGAGCCAGAGCAAACTTCTGATAAATCGGACAACGGACTTAACAGACACCTTACAAACCGTCATATTCAACTCATTGCAATTGGTGGAGCAATTGGAACAGGCCTATTTATGGGCTCCGGTAAGACTATCAGCCTTTCAGGTCCATCCATATTATTGGTTTATGCCATAATTGGCTTCATTCTGTTTTTTGTAATGAGAGCAATGGGAGAATTATTATTATCCAACTTAAAATACAAGTCTTTTATGGATTTTGCAACTGACTTGTTAGGTCCCATGGCCGGATTTTATGTGGGATGGACATATTGGTTCAGCTGGATTGTAACAGGTGCAGCCGACCTTATTGCAATATCGGGCTATGTCCAGTATTTAGTTCCAGGTTTGGTAGGACCCTGGGTTCCCGCATTAGTTTGTATTATTTTATTTCTAGGTCTTAATCTTCTGTCTGTAAAATTGTTTGGAGAAGCAGAGTTTTGGTTTTCCATTATCAAAATAATTGCCATTATGGCACTGATTGCTATTGGTATACTATTCATTATTTATGGATTTGAAACACCATCAGGTACAACCACATCGTTAAACAATATTTGGAATGATGGTGGCTTTTTCCCTATGGGTTTCGCAGGGTTTATAGCAGGATTTCAAATAGCGGTATTCGCCTTTGTCGGTGTCGAATTGGTAGGAACTACTGCTGCTGAGACTAAGGATCCGGAGAAAACATTACCTAAAGCAATTAATGCAATTCCAATTAGAGTAATTCTATTTTATGTCGGTGCACTTGCTGTGATAATGTCGGTAATGCCTTGGAGAACAATTAATCCTAACGAAAGTCCTTTCATTGTTTTATTTTCTTTTGCAGGTATTGCCGCTGCATTTACTATAACTTATGTTGTAGTACTAACATCTGCTGCTTCGTCGGCAAATAGCGGAATCTTTTCTACGAGTAGAATGCTGTATGGCTTGGCTACAAATAAAAAAGCTCCTTCTATGTTTAGAAAACTTTCTAAATCATCAGTTCCGGCAATAGGTCTCATTTTTTCGTGTATGTGTTTACTACCGGTTGTATTTCTGCTTTATTTCGAGAATCAGAATATTATTCATGCATTTACTCTCGTTACAACCGTAGCAACAGTCTTATTTATATTTGTCTGGTCGATGATTCTTTTTTCTTATATCGCTTTCAGACGGAAGAAGCCCGAATTGCATAAGAAATCTAAGTATAAAATGCCCGGAGGATTATATACTTGCTATCTTTCATTGCTTTTCTTCCTATTCCTGATAGTAGCTTTATGGTTTAAAGAAGATACGCGTCAGGCACTTATTGTCACTCCTATATGGTTTATGATGCTAGGTGGTGCTTATTATCTGATAACTAAATCAGTTAAGAAAAATAGCAAGCAATAATCGGTAAAATATCGGTTATTTAGTCACTTCGTCAATCAGATAGAATATAGATTTGAAGTTAATATCACTGTACTCACTCAGCCCTATTTCACAGGTTCGACTTGTCGAATAACCGTCTTTACAATTGACAGGTATTTGCTCTTGAAGATGCCTTTGACCATGCTTGTTTAATTCGGGGTATGTAAATCCTCGATCTCCTGCGAATCCGCAACAGTTACTTTCTACCATTGTAACCTTTTTAGAACACATTTGAGCCAACTTGTAAAGATGTTGTTCCATGCCGATCTTTTTCACTGAACAAACAGGAAATACGCTTACTACATCTCGTGGTTTTTTCACAGTCAACTTTGTCATTACGAACTTAAGCATAAACTCAATCGGATCGTATATTTTAATGTCTTTGTTTGTATAACTATCCTGAAACGTATAGAAGCAGGGACTCATATCGAACAGTATCGGATATTTGCCTCCTTCCGATGCTTGATATAATGCTTCTTCGAGTTCTTTCAATTTGCGACTACCTTCTTCTTTCAGCCCTTTACTGCTAAAAGCCATTCCACAACAAAGACTATTCAATCCTTTGGGATAGATAATAGTAAAGCCGGCACGGATAAGTAATTCTTCTGTTTTTCGGGTCAATTCCAGATCACCTTTTTCATAGCCATTCGATTTCCCCATTGTTCTGTTAATACATGACGGAAAATAGACAACCTTATCAGTCTGCCCGGGATTAGCGATAGAATGTGCGATCTTTCGTGCACCTTTTGGCATATCCTTATTCCATTTAGGTATTGTATTCCCTGATACGGTTCGCATACCTCCCGCAATAGCACCCATAAGCGTATCACCTAATACCATGTGCGAGAAGTTTACCACATTTAAACCTACGCGTCCTGCAGAAGTAATGCCGGCCATATGATTTCCGATAAATGCTGCGACCTTTTTAGATGTATTACCCGCTTCATTATGCCGAAGGTCTTTTATAAACTTACCTGTGTCAATCTTGACAGGGCAGAGTAGTGCACAAAGCCCATCGGTAGCACAGGTTTCGTTCGAGTAATATTTAGAATCCTTCAACATTTGTTGCAAACGTTGGGGATTATCACCGGCTTCTTTTAACCGAGAGATTTCTCTTGCAATGACAATGCGTTGCCGTGGTGACAATGTTAGACCTTCTGAAACACAATTGGGTTCGCAAAAACCACACTCCATACATTTATCTACAATTTCATTTACTTGGGGCAGCGGTTTTAGATTTTCGAGATGAATTTTAGGATTTGGATTGATTAGTACACCCGGATTGATCAGCTTGTGTGGATCAAATAAGTCTTTGATACGGATCATTATTTTATATGCTGCCTCTCCCCATTCTTTTTCTACAAACGGAGCCATATTACGCCCTGTCCCGTGTTCAGCTTTGAGAGAACCATCAAATTTATTCACTACAATATCGGCAAGCCCGTCCATCATTTGCGAATAGCGTTCTACTTCCGATGGCGTGGAAAAATCTTGTGAAAAGACAATGTGCAGATTGCCGTCGAGTGCATGTCCGAATAAAGCAGCATCGTTATATTCTAATTCTTTGAATAACTTTTTCAGTGCTACACAGGCTTCAGCCAGTCGTGGTATAGGGAAAGCAACATCTTCAATCATACACGTAGTCCCTGTCTTCCTTAGTCCACCTACCGAAGACAGTAAGCCTTTACGAGCTCTCCAGTTGAATTTATACTCTTTTGGATCTGATGTAAATATATAGGGTTGAATTGTTGGAATAGGAGATACCAATCTTCTTATATCAACTTCTTTTTGCTCTATTTCTCCCTTTTCATTCCCTTGTATTTCAACCAAAAGAACGCATGCTGTTTCCGGCAATTTGCTAAAATATTCAGGGGCATCCGGATCATTTTCTACTGAACGTATAGAATCCCGATCTAGTAGCTCGACAGCAGAAACAGGACTTTCTTTTAATAAAGGGACGGCCTCACAAGCCTTTTCTACTGTCTCGAAAATCATTAAAGCACAAGCCTTGAATTTTTCATCTATAACAGTGTTGTAAGTAAGATCAGAAATAAATGCTAATGTTCCTTCTGCGCCGATCATCAGATGCTTAATAATATCGAACGGATCTTCATAGTCAACCAACGCATTAATGCTATAGCCCGTAGTATTCTTTATTTTAAATTTACGTTTGATACGCTCATATAGAATATTATCGGCTTTGATATCGTCTCTTAACTGAATTATTTCCTTTATAATCTCAGGGTGTTTTTCGGAAAAAGCTACTTTGCTTTTTTCATCAGATGTATCAAGTATGGTTCCATCATACAGTACAATCCGAATATCAGCAATAGTTTTATATGAATTCTGCGAAGTTCCACAGCACATACCACTAGCATTATTAGAGGCTATACCTCCAATCATTGCAGCATTGATAGATGCAGGGTCCGGGCCAATTTTACGGCCATATGGTGCTAAAAATATATTTGCTCGTGAACCTGTAATACCCGGTTGAAGTTTTATTTTTAACCCATCGTCTAAAATACTATATCTTTTCCACTTATGCGTAGCTACCATCAATACAGAATCGGTAATTGCCTGACCGGATAGACTAGTTCCGGCAGCTCGATATGTTACCGGAATATTCATTTCTCCTGTTAAACGAATTACTTCGACTGCTTCTTCTTCGGAATGTACTTGAACCACAATTTTAGGTATCAGCCTATAAAAACTCGCATCGGTACCATAAGCCAGAAGCTGCAAAGGATTTGTGATTAATCTTTTCGGATCAATTTTTTCAGATAATTTATCTTTTAATTGCTGGTAATTCGCTGGTAACATAATAAATGCTTCTTTAGTTGACAAGGTTAATTTCATGTGAAAGTGAGTTAACTGGATTAGACACAATCTACTATAAGATGTGCCCCATCTATATAACCACAGTCCGATAAAATTAATCATAAATTGATTGCAAAACAAGTAGTTCTTGAGATTTTACTTCTCCATATATAGCCCCTGATACTAGTCTGAAGAGGGCTTGTATTAGTCTTTTCTCTTTACTTAATGAACTTTTATTTGTTGCAAATAATTGTGTAAAACTATTACTGGTATTAGTCTCAAAATCTAATTTATACTCACATTTAGCTTCTTTAGAGTATGTCAGATGTGTATTAATTCTTTGTCAATAGTGATAATTTATTGAAAATTATCATAAAAATAGTATCTTTGTCAAAAAATTAGCTCTCAATGCTATCATTATAAACATACGTAATGCTTTTCCTAATAACTCTCTAACAATATTATAAATAAGGGATTAAGAATAAATTGGCTCGTTATTGTATCAGGTCAATAAATAGTCCACTAACTAACTATGTATTAAGATACAAGGTTGGATAGTTAGTTTTCTATCAATTAGATTTTTAATTTATAAAATTCATAACATACTCTAATAAAACATCTCTTTATTACGCTTAATTTTACTAATTATGAAGAATAAACTATTATTTCTCTTCTTATGTGTTTTAAATTTCTCTTTAGCCTTTGCTCAGAATGATGCAGTAAAAGGTAAAGTGACTGATGAGACAGGCGAGCCTATTGCAGGTGCAGTTGTCGCAATAAAAGGCACGAGTGTAGGTACAACCACTGATGCTGATGGTATGTATTCTATTAACGCTGCAAATTCTACGACGCTTAGATTTTCTTTTCTAGGTTATGAAACAAAAGAAGTTGTCGTTTCAGGTAGAACTCTTAATGTCAGATTAGATCTTAACGACCAACAGTTGGATGATGTGATTGTTGTAGCTTATGGTACGGCATCAAAAGCCGGATATACCGGTTCGGCATCTACAGTAAGTAAAAAAGAAATAGCAAAATCTCAGGTAAGTAGTGTATCTCGTTTGTTACAAGGTGCAGCTGCCGGTGTGCAATCTGTAGCTGTATCGGGTCAACCCGGTTCAGATGCCGATATATTTATTCGTGGCATAGGATCTGTTAATGCTTCGAGTACTCCTTTATATATTGTAGATGGAGCTCCTTTTGATGGTGCATTAAGCTCAATAAATCCTGCGGATATTGAATCTATCAATGTAATGAAAGATGCTGCCGGTACGGCTCTTTACGGTTCTCGTGCAGCTAATGGTCTTATAATTATAACAACAAAGCAAGGTAGTAAAAGACAAAAAGCACAGATTGATGCTAGTTTCAAATACGGTGTATCTTCACGTGCAGTAGCTGATTATAAGCAAGTTTCTACAAATGAATATTTCATGTTGTATTGGGATGCTTTACGTAACAATCAGTTGTACTATAACGATAAATCACCGGCTGAAGCAGCTGCTTATGCATCATCGAATATTGTATCTGCACTGGGTATCAATCCTTATGGAACAAGAATTCCACAACCTGTGGGTACAGATGGTAAGATAGTAAGTGGAGCTACTCCTCTTTGGGACGATAATTGGTCAGATGCATATACACAAGATGCTAACCGTACCGAAGCCCAGATTAATATTGGCGGAGGTGGTGAAAATTCCACTTATTATATATCGCTGGGTTATTTGAACGATCAAGGTATTGCCTTAGCTTCTGATTTTAAGAGATATACAGGACGGGTTAACTTGAATGCCGATTTAAGAAAAGGGCTACGTGTTTCTGCAAATTTATCACTTATACACTCTAAACAAAATGCACCGCAAGGTGATGATAGCAGCACGAGCAACACATTGAATACAGCTCGTCTAATCCCTAGTTTTTATCCTATTTGGGAACGAGATCTTGAAACAGGTGCTTTTCTTAAGACAGCCGATGGACAAAGAATTATTGACTATGGTCCTTATCGTCCATCAGGGGCAGTACCTAAATACAATCACTTGGGAACTTCTCCATTCGACTATAATAGAATAACCAGAGATATGGCTTCTTTAAGAACGGCAGTAGAAATAGATATTTATAAAGGGTTGATGTATAAAGGTAGTCTAAACATTGATTACACTAACCAAAATGACCATGACTACACTAATCCTGTGTATGGAAGCGGTTCATATAATACTTATCCGGGAGAAATAACAAGGTATAATAGCCGTACAACCGGATTTACAGGTAATAATATTATTACCTATAACAGAACGGTTAATACAATTCATAATTTTAAGATATTGGCCGGACAAGAATTTTATGAATATAATACAACCTTTATTGAAGGAACACGAACTGGTTTGCCGGCGTTAGGACTCGAAGAACCTGCAGCAGCAAGTCAGCTTAATTCTTTTACAGGCTTCTCCGACAATTATAAACTATTAAGCTTCTTCGGTAACATCGATTATAATTACAACCATAAGTATTATGGTTCAGCTTCTATACGTCGCGATGGTTCATCAAGATTTTCACCTGATTCCCGCTGGGGTACATTCTGGTCTGTAGGAGGATCGTGGAGAATTTCGGAAGAAGATTTCATGAAAAATATTAAAGAAATAACAAAATTGTCGATACGCTCCAGTTACGGGGGACAAGGTAATGATAGAATAAATGATAGTAATGGTGACGAAATATATTACGCATATCAAGATCTCTATTCTATAAAAAATAATCTTGGAGAATCTGGTTTTGTAAAAGAAAATATGTCTAACCCTAATTTGAAGTGGGAAACAAACCTGAATTTCAACCTCGGTGTAGATTTCGGATTATTCGATAATAGATTAACCGGATCGATAGAGTATTTTAACCGTCGTTCTAAAGATTTGCTATTTAATATACCTAAGGCTCTTTCTACCGGATACAGTGGCTACACTGCAAACGCAGGTGCACTGAAAAATGTCGGTTATGAAGTAATGATAACAGGTACTCCGATCAAAACAAAAGATTTAACATGGACGATCTCGGCAAATGTAACCCAATATAAAAATGAAATTACCGACTTGCCACAAGATCCTATTATAACAAGCAATAAAATATTAACAAAAGGAGGTTCGGTTTATGATTTCTTCTTAGTAGAGTGGGCCGGAGTAGATCCTACTGATGGATTGGCACAATGGTATAAAACCGATGCTAACGGAAACAGAGTAAAAACAAAAGTTTATAATGAAGCAAATACAACCAAATCAAAAATAGTAGCTGGTTCGGCTCTACCTGATCTTGTAGGAGGGTTTAGTACAAGTATTGCGTTCCGTGATTTTGACTTTTCAACTTTATTTGCATACGCACTTGGTGGAAAGATATATAATCAAGATAAGATAATGATTTTGAATAATGGACGAACTGCAGGTCGTGCAATGTCGGAAGAAATACTGAAACGTTGGACTCCTGAAAATAGAGATACTGATGTTCCCCGTATGCAAACATCTACAGCAAATGCATGGACTAGTCAGTCTACCCGTTTTTTAGTCGATGGAGATTATTTACGTATGAAAAATATTACTTTAGGTTATAATATTCCTACATCTTTATTGAATAAAGCTCAAATAGGTGCTTGTCGGTTGTATATACAGGGAGAAAACTTGTTGACAGTATTTGGAGAACAAGGATTAGACCCAGAACAAAGTGTAAATGGGGTATCTTACTTTAGATATCCGGCAATGAAAACATTTTCATTCGGAATGAATCTATCGTTTTAAACAATTATCGAATCTAAAAAAGAAATATTAATATGAAAAAAATTATATATTCATTTTGGGCGCTTTTGTTAGGAGTAACACTTTATTCATGCGATATGGATATTGATCCGACAAATTCAGTCAATAGTGAACTGGTCTTCGAAAATGCAGACAATGCAGATAAGGTATTAAACGGAACGTGGAGTTATCTTTTCGATACGTACTTTACATACCAAAATCCGGGATGGACATCTGTCTTGTTGGCAAGTGATGCGATGGGTAGTGATATTGCAATCCAACCGGGCAAATATGGTTACATTGGGCATTACGAGTTTTCTACAATGTCGAGTACAAGTACTACATCTGTTACTGCCGCCTGGACGTTGGCTTATAAGACTATAGATAATATGAACAACATTATAGCAAGAATAGATGGTGTTGAAGGAAAACCCGAAACGAAAGCAAGAGTGAAAGCTCAAGCTTTGGCTTTAAGAGGGTATATTTATCTTAATATGGCATCGTTCTACGCATTATCTTATGAAAAAGACCCTGCAGCACTTTGTGTTCCTATTTATACTGAACCATCGAGTATATTAACAGAAGGTAAACCAAAAAGCCAATTAAAAGACGTATTTAAAAGGGCTGAAGATGACCTTACTGAGGCTTACAAAACTATTGGAGACTACAATAGATCCGGTCTAAAATATAAAATAGATAAGAATGTTATAGCAGGACTTTTAGCACGATTGTATCTTCAAACCAGTAACTGGGCAGAAGCTCAATCGTATGCCGAAAAAGCTCAGTCAAGTTATTCATGGATGGCTACAGCTAGTTATTTGCAAGGCTTTAATGATTTAGGAAATGCCGAATGGATATGGGGACATGGACAAACAACGGAACAAAATACAGCTAGCTACAGTTTCCAATACAAAGATGTATCTTCTAAATCATCCGGTTATTATAGTTTTCTTGCCGACCCATATTTCAAAGATTTTTTTGACCAAAATGATATCCGTTATCAATTGTTTGAGTGGGATTTAAGTAGATATAAGGGCGCTTTAATGTACAAGAAATTCTTGCTTCGTAGCGATGAGACTGCTGATATTGTTTTAATGAGAAAAGCTGAAATGGTATTGATTGAAGCAGAGGCGTATGCAGAACAAGATAAGTTACCATTAGCAATTGCAAAATTGAATGAGCTTAGGAGTGCACGTAATGCGGATAAGCCAAATTTATCTGGTCTAAATAAAAAAGATCTTATAGAGGTAATACTCATCGAAAGACGTAAAGAATTGTTTGGTGAAGGATTTTCTCTATCTGATATTATCAGACGTCAAAAAGCTGTTGAACGCAAGGCTGTTCCGAACAATACCGCATTGGTAATTGATGGGAAACCTGTTGAAGTAGGAGGTGAGGCTGTATACATAAAAGGTCATACCATTACTAAGTTTCCTTCAGGGGATGCTTTTGCTCCAAATAGCACTTATTATTTGTTTGCTATTCCGGCTTCAGAAACAACGAATAATCCAAATTTATAATATTAAATCAAGTCATTAGACTAAATATAAAAAAGGCAAGTATTTACTACTTGCCTTTTTTAATTAAAACTATCTACTAATTATAACGTTTTACCTCATACTATAATTATGAGATGAATAGGGCATACGATAATCATAATAAAACAAGTGGCTGTTTTTCTTAAATATAATATTAATTTTACATTGTTTTTAATGTATCTCTAAATATGGCAACAACTATTATTTTAATACTTATAATTATAGGATTTATTTCTATAGTTATATATCTATGGCTACGCTTGCAGAGATTAGAAAAGCAGAAGAAATACGTAGAAAATCGTCTTAATACTATACAGAAAGGAAATAATGATATTCATTTAGGAACAATCGAGACTGTACTGAATCCTCATTTATTCAAGAATATATTAAACTCGGTACAATCACATGCTTACCAGACTTATTTTGCTTTGGATAAACTGGCAAATATTCTTGATTATATCCTTTACGAGAGCAAAAACAGATATGTTACACCAAAAGAAGAAATTGAATTTGCGAAAGACCTAATTGAAGTAAATAGGATTAAATTAAGCCCTTTGTTCGAATTGACCATAAAAACAAAAATAGACGAAACAGCATCGCTATATGCACAGAAAGTATTAGCACCGCTTATTACCATCGACTTGATTGAGAATGCATTTAAACATGCTGATCTACAAAGCAAAGATGCGTATATTTCGATCGTTTTTGGATTTAAAGACAATGTATTTACAGTGACAGTATCAAATAAGATATCTCCAAAAGCCAGTTTAAAGAAAGAAAAAAGTGGAATTGGGAATGTGACATTCGAGCAACGACTGGATATACTATATAAAGGTTGTTACGAATTGGAACGAATAATAGACGATGATGCATTCATAGCTCATTTAAAAATCAATCTGAATGAATACAAAACTAAAATGCTTGATTCTGGACGATGAATTGCCCGGCTTAACTTATTTGAAGTTACTATGCGAGCAATTTTCTGAAGTAGAAGTAGTCAAGGCTTTTAATGATCCTCAAGTATTTCTGGAAGAAATTCATCTTTTAGAATTTGATGTCTGTATTCTCGATATAGAGATGGGTGGCATGAATGGCTTGCAGATAGCTAATCTATTAAAAGACAAAGCAATTATATTTGTCACTGCCTACAAAGAATATGCAGCAGAAGCTTTTGATCTAAATGCAGTCGACTATGTCCGTAAACCCATTCAACGAGATCGATTGAAACAAGCCATTGATAAAGCTATCGAAAGGGTTGAGAAAGCCCGACAAGAGAAGACCTTTGTTCAATTGAACAGTGAAAAAGGAAAAGCTTTACTTTACTTCGATCAGATCAATTATATAACAATCTCAGATACCGATAGCCGAGATAAGATGGTGCATCTGTCTGATGGAAAAATTCTCATCCTTAAAAACATCTCTTTTGATAAACTTTTAGATCTATTGCCTGATAATTTATTTTGTCGCATCAATAAAAAAGAAATTATTGCGTTAAGAATAATTCAATACTTTTCTTATGATGAAATAATCACCTCAATTGTCCATAATGAAACTCCAATTCATTTTTTTCTATCTGATATATACAGAACAGATTTTATGAAGAAAACCAATCCATAAGTAAGATTTCATCTCAGTATTTCCCTGCCTTGTTACATTTTTACCTGATTTCATTTCCTTTCCGGTTTTTCATTTGTTTATATACATAAATTTACATTCAAATTAATATTTAATTGTAAAATTACAGATCAGAGCATGAAAAAAATCAGGAATGTGTTTTTCTATATCATCATCATAGGCGGCTTCTCATCTCTAATGTATTGGATTATATCCACAGGTAAAGGATTGGAAAATGGGAGAGGGATTGTCACCAAATCTTTAGAGAATTCAGCTTTTCAAGAATTTATGGATTCTATCATAGGCAACTTACATCATTCGATAGGATTATTATTACTTCAAATAATCATTATAATTATCGTAGCCAGAATCTTCGGGTGGATGTTTAAAAAAATTGGACAACCAATGGTTATTGGCGAAATTTTGGCAGGGATAGTCCTCGGACCATCTCTACTTGGTATGTACTTTCCTGATGTTTCAGAGTTTTTATTCCCGCTACAATCACTAGGTAATTTAAATATTTTAAGTCAGATCGGACTAATATTATTCATGTTCGTCATAGGTATGGAATTAAACCTGAAAGTTCTTCGAAACAAAGCGCATGAGGCGATTGTAATTAGCCATGCAAGTATCATAATTCCATTTACATTAGGTGTTGGGTTGGCCTATTTTATATATACGGCTCATGCTCCCGAACATGTCGAATTTTCATCTTTTGCTCTATTTATAGGTATATCGATGAGTATTACAGCGTTTCCTGTATTGGCTCGTATAATTCAGGAACGGGGTATTCACAAAACTAAACTGGGAGCTGTTGTTATTACCTGTGCTGCTGCCGACGATATTACAGCATGGTGCTTGCTGGCTGTTGTTATCGCGATTGTAAAAGCAGGATCATTTGTCAGTTCATTATATACTATACTATTAGCAGTAGCTTATGTCTTTTTCATGATAAAAATGGTACGCCCTTTTTTGAAAAGGATAGGCGAATTGTATCAGTCTGAGAAGAATTTAGGAAAATCGATGGTTGCATTATTTTTCCTTGTATTGCTTATATCATCTTTTATTACAGAAACAATTGGTATTCATGCGCTTTTCGGTGCTTTTATGGCAGGTGTTATTATGCCTTCGAATATGCGTTTTAGAAGTATGTTTATCGAAAAGATCGAAGATGTAGCTTTAGTTTTACTTCTGCCTCTATTTTTTGTTATCAGTGGATTAAGAACAGAGATCGGATTATTAAATGATCCTGCTCTGTGGGGTATTACCGGCATAATAATTCTGGTAGCTGTAATTGGTAAATTTGTAGGGAGTGCTTTAGCAGCAAGATTTGTTGGACAAAACTGGCGCGATAGTCTTACAATTGGCACATTGATGAATACACGAGGATTGATGGAACTCGTTGTTTTGAATATCGGATATGAATTGGGTGTTTTGAATGCCGAGACATTCGCTATGATGGTTATAATGGCTCTTGTCACCACTTTCATGACCGGCCCATCCTTAAATCTAATCCATAAAATATTCAAAACCGATAAGGAAGTTGTTAATGAGAAGATGTATGATCTTGCCCGATATAAATTACTCTTATTTTTTCGTAATCCTCTGAAAGGACCAGCATTAGTAAAGTTAGCAAACGGTTTGTCGAAAAGGGTGGACGATAATACTTCCATAACGGCTATCCATTTTGCATCTTCAAGCGGATTGCATCAAATAGATACCGATATATATGAAAAGGAGAGCTTTGCTCCCGTAATTGCAGAAGCACATTCTCTAAATCGTAAAATAATATCATTATTTAAAATATCGAATGATATTGCCTCCGATGTTGTTGAAATAGCAAATAAAGGTGATCATGATTTACTACTGATGAATTTGGAAGAATCTATTTTCGAAGGAAGTGTATTGGGGCGTGTGTTTGGCTTTACGAAACAAATTATTAATCCCGAGAAATTGATAAATACCGTTACTGGAAAAGAAAGACTGATCGAAAACTCTCTAATTGATAACAACACACGTTTAATACTGGCTAAAACTAAAATACCGGTTGGTATATTAATAGATAAAGAATTAGAGGAAATTGATAATGTCTTTATTCCTATTTTCAATGAAAGAGATGAATTCCTTATCACATATGCACAGAAACTTATTCATAATGCAGATGCACAGATTTCAATACTCGATCAGTCTGACAAAGAAAATCATACAATAAAAGAACGTATCAGATTAATTGAGCATAATGCACCAAATCACATTCGATCTGTGAGCTTAGAATATATTAACGAAGCTTTTCTAAACAAGCAGAATTTAATTGTTATAAGTTTGGAGAATTTTGATAAGTTATTTCACTTTAATAAAGAATGGATAAATAAATCTACATCTGTTCTTATTTGTTCTCCAAGTAAAGTCTGATATTTGTAAGAATAGATAAACGCAATGACTGAATAATCATTGCGTTTATTATTTTATTGTTAAGCAAATCTAAGTAAATACTACTCTTCTTCTTTTTTAATCACATTGCGAGCTACTTCTATCTTGTATTTTTTGCCTTTCATCTTTTGATCTTTGATAATAGTAAGTAAAGATTTGACTTTAGATGAACGAACAGCGGCAAACGAAATAAAGTCCTTTACTTCGATTAACCCTAAGTCCGCTTTATCGAGTTGTCCTTTTTGTAAAAAGAAGCCGACAATGTCCCCTTTATTAAGTTTATTCTTTTTACCTCCGCTTACATAAATTGTTGCAAATTCGGGACGTTCGGGCAACGGCTTATTGACAGGAACTTTTAAAACGTTTAAATTATTGGGTATATAATCGGGAGCTTTATCATCTTTGAATAGTAAAATATAAGCTGTTCCATGCGCATGCATACGAGCCGTACGGCCATTACGGTGTGTAAACTCGCTTTCTTTAGATGGTAAATGATAATGTACTACATGCTTCATTTCGGGTATATCCAGCCCTCGTGCTGCAAGGTCTGTAGTAACAAGATAACGTAAACTGCCATTTCTGAACTGAATCAAAACACGTTCGCGGTCATCCTGATCCATTCCTCCGTGATAATAACCTGTTTGTATGCCTTTAGCTGTGAGTAAATCGCTGATACGTTCTGCCACTTCACGGTGATTACAAAAGATCAGTGCAGGTTCTGAGTTGAATGAGCAAATAAGTTGGAATAAAGTATCCACTTTATCTTTATCAGGAGATAAGACAAGCTTTATAGAAAGAGCATTGCTCTTTTCTTCTTCTGTATAATTTAAAGTCTTCGGTGATGCAACTTGTATAAAATCGGGAATTTCAACATCTGAAGTCGCTGATATTAAAATCTTCTTTTCCAGATTGCGTAGTTGACTAATAATAGTACTCATCTCGTCTTGAAACCCAAGTTGCAACGATTTGTCAAATTCGTCTAATACCAATGTATGTATTGAATCGGTAGAGAAAGATTCGCGTTCCAGATGATCGGTCAATCGTCCGGGTGTACCAATTAGTAGGGCAGGAGGATTCGTTAAATTTTTCAGTTCCGTATCGATAGAATGTCCACCATAACAAACGTTTACTTTATAGCCTGTGCCCATTTTCTTCCAAACCTGTTCTATTTGGATAGCAAGTTCGCGGGAAGGTACAATTACTAAACATTGTACAGTTTTCACATCTGCTTTTAATAATTCCAGTATGGGAAGTAAAAACGCAATTGTTTTACCCGAGCCTGTCGGTGATAAAAGTATTGTATCCTTTTCGTTAATTATTGCAGATTGAGCTGCTACCTGCATTTCGTTTAAGGCATCAATGCCCAGATTAGACAATATTGTATCTAGTTGAATTTTTGTTTTCATAATGCAAAGGTAATCTATTGTAATGCTATTTTTTTCTTTTTGGCTCCAAAATATTAATTCCTGCCTTACGAGCCTGCGAATGCTGAAAGTGTCGACGGATATTATATAATTGTCCGTCTTTCATAAACTTAGCCCCTGTCTGTTTAAACCAGAATGAAATCTTACGTTCAGCACAAAGATTTCGGAGAGTTAGTACCCAATCATAATTACAAGTTGTGGCACCGTTTCCCGATTCTCCACCGACTACCACTTGTTCTATACTCGCATCGAGATAAGAGGTCAGGTCAATTGATTCAAGAATGGGTTCACAGATAATTATTTTATGTTTTATGGGGGCATTCAAGTAGATGGGTAAACGATAATCGGCTCTATCCTGATTTTCGACAGTACAACAAATCGTGACATTTTCATAGCCATCGCCCCAATCGTCAGGAAGGCATAAATGGAAACGATCGATGCGCTTCGTTATCATCAGAAAAGTAAGGTCGCTTCGTTCCCTTATCATCTGCCATGCCTCTTGCCGCCAGATATCAGCATCCTCTACGAAAAAGTCGGAAGTGAAGCATGTAGCTACTTCTGTACCCGATACAATCTTATATTCTCCTTTACGATTTTTCCGTGTTGGCAAATCGAAAGTTTTGGTTTGAGTAACGATAGAGCTATCAATACCGCGCTTAGCATCTCCTCTGTATACATAACAAAGCCTGCATCCTACACTTAACTTATGACAACCATGCCAGGGATTCCAGAGAGCCATTTTACTATAATTTATAGATTAGAGACAGAATTGCAAATATAGATATTCTCTAATTATAGAAAAAATAAGAGTCCGCAAAATCACTTCGCAGACTCTTTCCCACCTTACACAAACTTTCACAGAATTATCAAATTTTAATTTGATAAAGATGCTTAACCTTGTGATATTTTTATTTGTGTTATCATAGTATTTGACAAATACAAAGTTCTTTTTATTTGAACGATTGTATATAGTATTTTTCCACTTCAAAATTATATTAAAAGCGCTCAAAACGAACCCTTTTTCAGTGATATTTTTACTCTAATTTCGGTTCAAATCTTCTATGCAAAAGCTTTAATTTTCATTTTGTAAAACAAAAACTAAAATACCCTTTACTATTTTCATTATTTGAAATTTTATTCTGCTACCTTTCAATACATGTGTTTTGTTGTTGCTAGTGAATGGCAAATATATTTTAGAAAATACAATTATCTACCGGTTAATTATACTCAACGATTGTTATAATCTTTCGACAAGATTGTATATGAACGCCCAGTTATATACTTTTGTACAACATTTATACAAACACTCTATAGATATGGATTCATATACTGGTTTTAATGGTACACGATGGAAGAAAGATATCGATGTAAACAATTTTATATTAGAGAATTATACAGAATATACCGGTGACGAAAATTTCCTTTCAGCACCTACCGATGCTACTAATAAACTATGGAAACTATTGAGCGAAATGTTTCTTATAGAAAAAGCCAAAGGAGTTTATGATGCCGAAACCCGTATACCATCTCAAATAGATGCTTATGGGGCAGGTTATATTGATAAAGACCTTGAAAAAATAGTAGGTATCCAAACAGACAAACCCCTTAAGCGTGCCATTTTTCCAAACGGTGGTCTGCGCATGGTAAAACAAAGTTTAGCCGAATACGGTTATAAAATAGACGACACTGTATCTGAGATATTCTCCAAATACAGGAGAACCCACAACGAAGGCGTATTTGCAGCTTACACCGATAGTATACGTAAGGCTAGGAGCAATGCAATTATAACAGGGCTTCCCGATGCGTATGGTAGAGGACGTATTATCGGTGATTACCGCCGTGTGGCTCTCTATGGTGTTGATAGGCTATTGACAGAGCGTCAAATCAGATTTGAGGAATGTGATCCGACTGAAATGACTGACGACCTTATCCGTTTGCGCGAAGAATTGAGTTCACAAATAGAAGCACTCAAAGCTTTGAAGCGTATGGCTGCCTCTTATGGATTTGATATTTCCCAACCTGCCCGAACTGCTCAAGAAGCTATTCAATGGACATACTTCGGATATTTAGGTGCAATTAAAGACCAGAATGGCGCTGCAATGAGTTTGGGTAGGGTATCTACATTTCTGGATATCTATATAGAAAGAGATATTAAGAGTGGTATTCTTACAGAAGAACAAGCACAGGAGCTAATGGATCATTTCGTAATGAAACTGCGTATTGTCCGTTTCCTTCGCACCCCCGAATACGATGAATTATTCTCTGGCGATCCGGTTTGGGTAACAGAGTCGATAGGAGGGATGACAATGTCGGGTAAAAGCATGGTGACTAAAAACAGTTATCGCCTTCTACATACATTATATAATCTTGGACCTTCTCCCGAACCAAATCTCACTGTTCTTTGGAGTCAGGATTTACCCGAGACTTGGAAAAAATATTGTGCAAAGGTATCTATTGATACATCTTCGCTACAATATGAGAATGACGATTTGATGAGAGTGCAGCTCGGTGATGACTATGGTATTGCTTGTTGTGTTTCACCAATGGATATTGGTAAGCAAATGCAATTTTTCGGTGCAAGAGCCAATCTACCCAAAGCATTATTATACACTATTAATGGTGGCAAAGATGAGAAAACAAAAGTACAGGTAACCCCTGAGATATTTGAAAAAGTAACAGGTGATTATCTCGATTTTGATGAAGTATGGACAAAATTTGATAAGCTTCTCGACTGGCTTGCCGAAACCTATGTTAAAGCACTGAATATTATTCACTATATGCATGACAAATATTCTTATGAAGCTCTGGAAATGGCTCTGCACGATGTCGATGTTCGACGTACACAAGCTTTTGGTATTGCGGGAATCTCTATTGTAGCCGATTCTTTTGCTGCTATCAAATATGGAAAGGTGCGTGTGATACGTGACGAAAACGGTGATGCCGTCGATTATGTTGTAGAAGGTTCTTATGTTCCATTCGGCAACAACGATGATAATACAGACAAGTTTGCAGTAGATATTGTCGAACTGTTTATGAATAAGATTCGTACGCACAAGATGTACAAGAACGCTATTCCTACACAGTCGGTACTTACTATCACATCTAATGTAGTGTATGGCAAGAAAACAGGTAACACGCCTGACGGTCGCCGTTCGGGTGAACCATTTGGTCCGGGAGCCAATCCTATGCACGGACGTGATACGAGAGGTGCTATCGCTTCTTTATCATCCGTTGCTAAACTTCCGTTCGAGGATGCCAACGATGGTATTTCTTATACATTCGCTATTACACCCGGTACATTGGGTAAGAGTACCGAAGAAAGGAAATCGAATCTGGTAGGCTTGATGGATGGGTACTTCTTACAGACCGGGCAGCATTTGAATATAAATGTATTCGATCGTAATTTATTGATCGATGCAATGGATCATCCTGAGAAATACCCTCAATTAACAATACGAGTTTCGGGTTATGCTGTAAACTTTATCAAGCTAACAAGGGAGCAGCAGTTAGACGTTATCAACAGAACCATCACAGCATCGTTCTGATAATAAAAAAAAATTGAACAGAGAGGAACATATTATATGTCCTCTCTGTTTATTTATAAAAGATATGTAATGAAAGGCTATATTCATTCTTATGAATCCTTCGGAACAAAAGATGGTCCGGGCATCCGCTTTGTATTCTTCATGCAAGGCTGTCCTCTGCGTTGTCTTTATTGCCACAACCCGGACACTTGGAAGATGAATGATTATAAATATGAGATAAGTCCTGAAGATGCTTTTCAAGAAGTATCGAAAGTAAAAAGTTTTATAAAGAATGGCGGTGTAACAATATCGGGCGGAGAACCACTACTACAACCGGACTTTATACTGGAGTTTTTTGAATTATGCAAAAAACAAGGTATACATACAGCTATAGATACTTCTGGCTATCTGCTGAATGATAAGATAAAGGAAGTATTACAATATACAGACCTTGTTTTGCTTGATATAAAACACATAAATCCCGACAAGTATAATGATCTCACCGCAAGACCTCTTGAACCTACATTGAATTTCACAGAGTATTTGCATGAAATAAAAAAGCCTGTGTGGTTACGCTATGTGCTCGTTCCACAATTTACAGATGACGAGAAAGACCTTCACGATTGGGCTAAATATGTTTCTCAGTTCGACAATATAGAAAGAATAGATATACTCCCTTTTCACCAGATGGGTATTCACAAATGGGAACAAATAGGGAAACAATATCAATTGAAAGATATCCAATCGCCAACAAATGAAGAAATAAAACACGCAGAGGATATTTTCAAGTCGTACCATCTTCCTGTAAGCTAAATATAGAGTCTGACAAACAACTTGTTTGAAAAAGAAAGTGTAGTTTTACAGTTGGAAAAATAGTTAACTTATATAGATGAATATTCTAAAGAATTACGCTTTCACCATTTGCCTGATAGGAGGTATTTTAATAGGAGGTATCAGTGGTGTTATTTTCGGCGAAGGAGCAACAATAGTAAAACCTGTAGGGGATGTATTCCTTAACCTCATATTTGCACTTATTGTCCCATTAGTATTTTTCAGTGTATCGTCTGCCATTTGTAATATGAAGCAGTCGAACATGGTAGGGAAAGTGATACGTAATATTATTTTCGTATTTATGGCAACAGCTCTTGTAGCTGCTGTAGTCGCATATATTTTCACCCTATTCTACAATCCGCTGGAAGGAATAGATAAATCCGATTTCTTAGCAAATACCGTACACCAGCTACAAGTAAATCAACTGACATCGGGCGAGATATTCGTAAAAACATTTACCGTATCCGATTTCACTCATTTACTTACTAAAGCAAACCTTCTACCGCTTATTATATTCTCTATTCTTTTTGGAATGGCAACAGCTTTTTCGGGAGACAAGGGTAAACAGGTAGCCGATTTGCTGAATGCTGTGACCAATGTCATCTTAAAAATGATGAACATGATAATGTATGCCGCACCTATCGGCCTTGGCTGTTATTTTGCCAATACAGTAGGGAGGCTCGGCGAACAGATACTAAATGGTTATCTGCATGTTTTCCTTTTATATCTTATACTTACATGCATTATCTTTTTCGGTGTAAACTCAATTTATGTACTTCTGGCAGGGGGTAAAAAAGGATTTGTTTCATTTTGGAAAAATATGCTGACCCCTTCGTTGACAGCCATAGCAACATCATCGAGCGCCGCTTGTATACCTGTCAATATAGAAGCATCTAAACGGATGGGCGTTCCTGTTAATATAGCTGAGACAGTAATTCCATTAGGAACAAATATGCACAAAGACGGTTCGGTAATGTCAGCTATCATTAAGATTATTTTTCTACTTACTATCTTCGGACAGGAGTCTATGGTATCATCCAATATGTTTATGATAATAGGAGTAGCTTTGCTTGTCGGTGCTGTTGTTGGTGCTATCCCAAGTGGCGGAATGACAGGCGAGTTACTGATCTGCTCTATCTTCGGATTTTCACCCGAACTGGCAGGTACATTATTAATCATAGCCACTATTGTAGATATTCCTGCAACTTTACTCAATTCTACCGGAAACGTAGTATGT
Source organism: Dysgonomonas sp. ZJ709 (assembly GCF_011039195.1). Lineage (NCBI taxonomy): Bacteria > Pseudomonadati > Bacteroidota > Bacteroidia > Bacteroidales > Dysgonomonadaceae > Dysgonomonas > Dysgonomonas sp. ZJ709. The sequence continues at coordinate 32,021 of NZ_JAAKEM010000016.1, read as the reverse complement.
TCGTTATTAGTAACCCGCTTATCGGAGGGTAAAGATTGGGTTAAACAAATTGCTACTGAAAATGTTGATTAAAATAAAGATAACATAATATGAAAAAGTTTTTATTTAGCACTATCCTCTGCTCTCTATTCGCTAGCGGATCGATAAACGCACAGGAATCAAATGATGCTCTGAGCTTGAAAAAAATATTTCATGTAACAGATTCTGCTGCTACAAATCATCGAACATATCATGCCCCTTATATAGGCGTTTCGGCTAGTTACAGTAATAACAATGCTTCGCGGATTGCAACAGCTTATACAGAATCTATTGTAAAAGCAGGTGGTATTCCTATTATCATACCAGTAACAACAGATGCTGCTACACTATTAGATATCGTAAAACGTATCGATGGGCTTGTTCTTTCGGGTGGTGGTGATGTTAATCCTGCATATTACAACGAAGAACCTAATACAGAAACGTTAGATACAGATACTTTGCGAGATGAATATGAGCTGATGCTACTTAAATTTGCAACAGATCGTAATGTACCCGTGCTTGGCATTTGCCGTGGCGAACAATTAATCAATGTGGCATTCGGAGGTACACTCATTCAGGATATTCCTTCTCAGTACGAAAATAAGAGTATAAAACATTCACAAACCGAAGCTCGTGAAATAGGAACACATTATGTATCAGTCGCTCCCGGTTCGCAATTAGCTACTATTGTGGATGATAGAACAGAATTGTTTGTAAACTCGTTCCATCATCAGGCCGTAAAAGATGTAGCACCCGGATTTAAAGCCGTTGCAACCGCTACAGATGGTGTCATAGAAGGAATCGAAGCTTATCCCAACAGACCTATTTTAGCAATCCAATGGCATCCCGAAGCTCATGTAATGGGTGGCGATAAGACGATGCTCGAAATATTTAAATTTATGGTAAAAGAAGCTAATATTTATCGTCAGGCGAAAGAAATACATCAACGTATTCTATCTGTTGATACGCATACAGATACGCCTTTAGAATTTAAGAAAACGGGTTTTAATATTGCTAACAGAGATACTAATCAGGTAAACCTACCTAAAATGGAAGAAGGCAAACTGGATGGTGTCTATATGGCTGCTTATATAAGACAAGGTGAACGAGATAAAGCTTCTTCGCAAAAGGCTGTCGACTATATCACAGGCTTGATAGAAGGGGTACATAAGCAAGTGGGCATGAACAAAGATAAGTGTGATATTGCATACACAAAAGACGATCTTATCAGATTGAAAGGAGAAGGTAAGAAAGCTGTATTTATCGGTGTGGAGAATGGTTATGGCATAGGTAAAGATATTAGTAATCTGGCTCGCTACAAGAAAATGGGCGTCGGTTATATGACCTTGTGTCACAATAAGGACAATGATATTTGCGATACATCGAATGCTGCATCTACCCAAGAGTGGAAGGGGTTAAGTCCATTTGGTGAAGATGTGATACGCGAGATGAACAGCTTGGGAATGATTATCGATCTCTCTCATTCGGGAGAAAGCACTTTCTGGGATGTAATAAAACTATCTTCTCAGCCAGTTGTAGCAACTCATTCGTCGGCTCGGGCATTATGTAATAAAGACAGAAATCTGACTGACGATCAACTGCGTGCCATTGCTAAGAATGGTGGAGTAGTACAAGTTGCAATTGTAGACATGTTTGTAAATAAAGACCCTAAAAAAGCGAGTCTGACAGATGTTATCGATCACATCGACCATATCGCTAAAGTAGCAGGTATAGACCATGTAGGTATCGGCTCCGATTTCGATGGTGGTGGAGGCGTAATAGGCTGCTCAGGGGCGAACGATTTAATCAACATTACTGTAAAGCTAATAGAAAAAGGATATTCAGAAGACGATATAGCTAAAATATGGGGCGGTAATTACTTACGTGTTCTTGATAAAGTACAATCTTCAGCTACTAAGTAATCTGTATATAATTTATATAAAACATAAAGGCTGCATAGATCAATCTATGCAGCCTTTATTATATGTTATTACAGTTATATATTACAATGTTTTGACATTTAGATTTCTCCATAATACTTTTATACCGCCACCATCGTGAATCTGTAGGGCGATACGGCCTTGGCCTGCTCCAATCTTAGCATCATCGAAGTTAACCATCTCTTGGCCATTCAACCATGTTGTTACATTGTCTCCAACGGCTTTGATGCGAAGTGTATTCCATTCTCCTTCTTTGAGAATGGTTTCTTTTTCGTCTGGTATTTGGATTAACCAGCCTCGACCATAAGATTCATAGATGCCGCCTGTGTCGTGACCTTTTGGTGCTACTTCTACTTGCCATCCGTTTACTTTTACGTCTTCTTCGATGAATGATCGAATAAATACGCCTGAGTTTCCGTCTGCTTCTTGTTTGAATTCTACTGATAGGTCGAAGTCATCATAATACTCGCGGGTAGCCAGATAACCGTATTGTTTGTCGGGACCGCTCTCACATACTAATAATCCGTCTTTCACGTACCATAGTTCTGTGCCGTATTTTTCCCAGCCTTTGAGATCGACTCCATTAAAGAGTGATACTTCTTTCGATTTGCGTGGAAGTTCTTTTACTTTTATATTGCGGAAAGATGCCGGGTAACCATGGTCTTGTAAGCAGAATACGCCTTTTTTTGCTAAACCATATTCAGGAGCATGTGCCCATTTACCACTGTTTTTACGGTCGAACCAATCGTCTGTCCATGCTTCGAATTCTAATATTTTCACGCCGTTCAGCCAATGTTCCACATGACCGTTATCAAATATGATTTTCGAGTTATTCCATTCTCCGTAGGGATTTACTTTCATCAATGTTGTGTCTGGTAAATGCATGGCATAGTCTACGCCTAGTTTTTGCCAGTCTTCGAGTGGTTCGGGAAAGTTAGGGGTGTCTATCAGTTGGTATTCAGGTCCTGTGACATAAGGTACTGCAAATTGTGGACGCTCTACTACATGGTATAGCATACCGCTGTTTCCGCCTTTAGATAGCTTCCAGTCCCACGATAGTTCGAAATTTTCGTATTGTTTTTCACTGACGATGTAACCGCTGGCATCACTTCCGTCACCTTTGGCTTGGATGCAGCCGTCTACTACATGCCATGGTTCGGTTAGTACGGAGTCGTTGTAATCGCGCCAGCCGTCCATCGTCTTGCCATCGAATAATAAAACCCAACCGTCAGCTGCTTCTTCAGCGGTTAGGGTGTTGGGCTCAGTACTTGAGCAAGAACTGAATAGCATTAATGAGGCTGTCGCAGACATCATTATACTCTTGATAGTTAATTTCATGTTGTTATATTTAAGTTGATAATAGAGAAGAATTATTTTATGGTGTTTTTAATTATAGATTTAAATTGTAAATATATAAGAAAAATTACAATTTTAAAAATATTTATTTTAGTGATTAGAAATTATACGATATAGATTTAATTTATGATATTATAATAGACATCTATTTTCTTTAATATATGTTATAAAAAGTATAAAAATCCTACCTTTGCATCTGCTTAGGTGATACAAAAAGATATCCATCTTTTGTATTAAAAGGGAATTCGGTTAGAATCCGAAACAGTGCCCGCTACTGTGAAACTCTTGTTAAGTTTTGAGCAACCCTCTTGCCACTGTCAGAAACAGTGAACAGTAAACAGTAAACAACAATTTCGTTGATAACTGATGGCTGATGACTGATATGATGGGAAGGCGCTCAAAATGGAGTAAGTCAGGAAACCTGCCAGGCAAAATACATTAATTTATGTACTCTCGGGGTCAAGAGTATAAGTTATTAACATCTTATTCTATTTATTCTCAATGAAGAAGAAAGTATTTTTTACAGCATTGTTGTGCTGTTTTGTTAATGTTTTATGTGCACAAATCACATTAAAAGGGAGGGTAGTCGACGAAACTGACCGTCCAATTGCAAATGCTACAGTACGCCTCGAAAAAACGACAATTGGAACAGTTACCAATGCAAATGGTTTTTTCGAACTGAACAATGTCCCGAATGGGGACTACACTCTAAGAGCTAGTCGTATGGACTTCGAAGCTACTCGTCTAGATGTAAATGGCTCGAAAGAAGATATTGTACTTACATTAGTAAAATCATTTCTAAATCTCAATGAAGTTGTTGTTACAGGGACAGGAACACATCGCCGTTTGCAAGAATCGCCTGTTGCAATAGAAGTAATATCGCAGAAGGAATTAAGAAATGTGAATATTCCTACTTTTGAGAATGCAATGATTGCTCTTAATTCATCCTTTACATTCAGCCCAAATGCTATGGGTACATATATGCAGCTAAACGGTTTAAGCAATAGGTATATTCTTATATTGATAGATGGTAGAAGGCTTGCAGGTGATGTAAGTGGAAATATCGACCTCTCACGTATCAATATGAATAATGTGAAACGTATCGAAATACTTAAAGGTGCTGCATCGTCTCTTTATGGCTCGGAAGCCATAGCCGGTGTAGTAAACATTATTACCGACAAGCGTAAAGAGAAAATTTTCGCATCGAGTAATACACGTTATTCGGAATATGGACAGTTTACTCAAGGTATAAATGTAGATTTGAATCTGGGAATATTTTCATCTTCTACGGCATACCAACGGAATCAATCAGATGGATGGCAATTAAACTCGAAAACAGTAGACAGTAAAACAGGCGAACTCGTGGATACCGAAGCGCAAGCATCCATGCGCTTTTACTCCGATATATTAAGTCAGAAGCTTTCTGTTGCTCCAACAAAACAATTAAGCGTGTATGTGGAAGGTAGTCTTTATGATAAAAAATATATACGCGTACCAAGTGTATCAGCATATAATATGCTATACGAAGATTATTCGATCGGTTTGGGTGGTAAATATCTTCTCAAAAATGAAGGTGTTATCTCATTGGATTTGAATACAGACAACTTTGATTATTCGCAAGTATATATAGCTGATAATACGAAAACCGGAGTCGTAGCCGGAGATGAAGTATTTGTTCGTCGTCAAAAATACTATAATGCCAATCTGAAAGGTGTATTTAATGCCGGACAATATAATAAAATTTCAGTCGGTACCGAATATAGAATCGATTACCTGAAAAATGAAACTGATGTAAGAGACGGATCGAAAGATGTTTATACATCAGCTATCTATGCACAGGACGAAATAAGATTGCTGAATAATAAATTACAGTTTGTACCGGGTATCAGATATGTATATCACGAAACATTCAATAGTAAATTAACACCTAAATTGTCAGCAATGTATACGCTCGATAACGTAAATTTCAGGGCATCGTATGCAGCAGGATTCAGAGTTCCCGATTTAAAACAGCTTTACTATGAGTCATATGGCACAAAAGAAACTGTTACTGTAGGAAATCTGGACTTAAAACCTGAAACTTCGAACTATTACTCGATTGGTACCGAATATATCAGTGGTAAATTTACCGCATCGATAAACGGCTACATTAATGAAGTTAAAAACATTATTGAAAAAGAAAGTGTTACACCATTGCCCGAAGATGTAGAAAACGGTTTTCCTAAAAGAGACCAATATGTGAACAGGGATAAAGCACGTATCAGAGGATTCGATGTATCGTTCAACTATTACATTGGCGCAGGCCTTACAGCAGGTGGGGGATATGCTTATGTGAGAGCTAAGAATCTGGAAACAGGAGAAGATCTTCAACGTATAAGCCGTCATACAGGAAATGTAAATGTAAACTATGCTAAAGATTGGGGATTATTCAGATCAAACTTCAATTTTAACGGACGTCTGCAAAGTAAAAGATATTTTTCTAACGAATGGGCACGTACATATCAATTATGGAATTTATCGACAAACCATACATTCAAAAGTATGAATGGTGTTGTGCTTGAACCTGGCTTTGGTGTTGAGAACTTATTTAATTTTGTAGATGACAGACCTTATGGAAGTAGCTACGCTACACTATCTCCCGGGCGTACATTCTTTGTAAGTTTAGCAATAAAGTTTAGTAAGTAAAATATATACAAATAGAAAAAGAGACTGAATGCATTATTCAGTCTCTTTTCTTTTTATATAAAAAATCTTTCCATCGCTCCTCCACATCTCCTTGCTGATTCATCTCGAAGCGTGCCATAACAAAAAATAAATCAGATAAGCGATTTACAAATTGTAATATAACAGGAGATACTTCATCTGTTTTATTCAGTGTCCACAACCTGCGTTCTGCCCGGCGGGCAATGGTTCGCGCTAATTGCAGATGTGCAGAAACCAAATTGCCACCCGGAAGAATAAAGTGAGAATTTTGACCCATTTTATTCGTCAGGTTATCGATTTGCCCCTCACATAGCGTAACTAAATTATCAGACAGTTTATTCGGATTCTTTTCGCGTATATCGGAAGGTGTTGCCACATGCGACATAACAACCATCATTTCAGATTGTATAAGAAATAATAATTGCTGCCATTCATGTTCATCAGACAGATAAGCACGTACAACACCTATCATGCTGTTCAGTTCGTCGAGGCAACCGTTTGCTTCAATACGTATATCATCTTTATCCACACGCAGACCACCGTGTATTCCTGTTTTGCCCTTATCTCCACCTCGTGTATATATTCTCATAACAATATTTTGTTTATTCAAAAAGACTCAATAAATCCAGTTGTGCCCAATAAATATGGGTATAACCTGCAATCAGATTTTTGTAACGAAATAATTTGGCATCCACTTCTATGCCTTTTGCATTATATATTTTAGCAATAGAAATAGAATTTTCAGCATTTGCTATTTTAGAATAATGAAACTCGTGTCCTTTAATATTCTGCCCATTGTAACTGAGACTACGGTAACCCAACTTTAGCCTCATTTGTTGCATAGTAGCATTTTGTTTCAAAACATCTACCATTGGATAAACATTTCCATCCTTATCTGTAATAGATGAGCACAAATACATCATACCACCACATTCAGCTAATAGCTTACCTCCATTTTCAATGTAATTTCTGATACTCTCGTGCATCGATTTATTTTCACTCAATGCTGATAGATGTAATTCGGGATATCCACCGGGAAGATAAATAAAGTCTGCTTTCGGTAGTTCCTTATCCCACAGAGGACTAAAAAAAGTGACATCTCCTAATTCTTTCAAATACTCTATATTTTCGTAATAGAAGAAATTGAATGCTTCGTCATAAGCAACAGCATTTTTTAAGTTTTTATTTGTTATCTTTTTATCCGCTAGGGAAACAACAGGTCTCTCTTGTTTTGTTATTTCCAGTAAACGATTTATATCTATATGTTTTTCAATAAATGAAGCTACTTTATCAGCAAAATGGTCGAAACAAAATTCTTTATCGAGACTTAATCCCAGATGGCGTGACGGTATTTCTATATCCGCTTGCTTAGGAAGATAACCTAAAGGCTCTATGCCAACATCCTTACATGCCTCTTTCAGAAAATGATAGTGGCTTTCTGAACCTACAAAATTGAAAACAACACCTACAACATCTATATTCTTATAGAAATTTTTAAATCCATATAGCATTGCCGCTGCCGAATATGCCATCGATTTAGCATTAATAACGAGTACAACAGGAATATCAAGCAATTCGGCTATCTGCGCACTGCTTCCCTGCATACGATCGTACCCATCGAAAAGTCCCATAACACCTTCGGTAACGCAAACATCTTTACTTGCGCTATGTTTTGCATATAATTGTTTCACATGATCGGGGGAAGACAGAAACAAATCCAGATTAATAGAATGTCCGTGCGATGCCAAATCATGGTATTTAGTATCTATATAATCAGGACCACATTTAAAGGGTTGCACCTCTAATTGTCTGTTCTTTAATGCCCTCAATAAGCCTAAGGTCAGGGTCGTTTTTCCTGATCCTGATGATGTGGCTGCAATAAGGAGATTGGATATCTTGCTCATAAAAATTGATTCTTATTACAAAAATATGAAATGCACACTATAAATCATATTTATATATACATAAGTTTTATTTATTTTATTGAAACTATTTTCTATAACATTTATTAAGACTATCTTTGCAACCGCTTAGGTGATACTAATGGACAATCGTCTATTGTATTTAAAAGGGAATTCGGTTAAAATCCGAGACAGTGCCCGCTACTGTAAACTCTTCTTAAGTCTTTGAATAATACTCATACCACTGTCAGAAACAGTAAACAGTGAACAGTAAACAGTAACAACAATCTAGTTGATAACTGATGACTGATGACTGATAACTGGTACGATGGGAAGGATATTCAAAGATGGAGTAAGTCAGGAAACCTGCCAAGCAAAACAGTAAATACGTATTCTCGGGGTCAAGAATATTTTATTAACACTTTATTCATTATTATAATGAAAAAAACCTTTTTTATGCTCATGGTATTAGCTTTTTCTAATGCCCTAGCAGCTCATTCCGGTCCAAATTTTGAAGCCTCCGACATCTTCAAAACATTGGGGAAAGGAGACAAAGTAGCCATATTGATGGTTCACTTCGGTACCACCCATGCTGACACTCGCGCCTTAACTATCGATGCTATTAATGAAAAAGTAAAAAAAGAATTTTCTGATGTAGAATTTCGTGAAGCATACACTTCACGTATCGTAGTAAAACGTTTAGGAGAGAGGGGTATTCAAAAAATGAATGCTTCACAGGCTCTTGTGCAACTAAAGGCAGATGGTTACACACATATCTTAGTACAAGCCACTTGTATTATCGATGGGGTAGAGATGGAAGCCTTAAACAACGAAGTAGATCAGATGCGGTCTTCTTTTAAAGAAATCCGTGTAGGTGATCCGTTATTGTATTCACCACACGACTATGAAAATGTTATAGAAGTATTAGCTCAAAGAAAAGACACCTCTACAGCTTATATTTGGATAGGGCACGGCACGTACGATTCTTCTACTGCCCAATATGCGATGCTAGATTATATGTTGAAATCGAAAGGGTATAATAACTATTTTGTAGCAACAATAGAGGGCTACCCCGAATTTGATGATGTATTGATGCGCCTAAATTCGATGAAAGCAAAGAAGGTCGTGCTTGTTCCTTTTCTTTTTGTAGCAGGCGAACATGCTAAAAACGACATTGCAGAAGACTGGAAATCAGACTTAGAAGAAAAAGGATTTGCTGTAGATGTACACATGGAAGGCTTAGGACAAAATCCTGCAATACAAGACCTATTTATTTCTCACCTTAAATTTATTTCTCACCACCGTAAAATTGGCATTATGAAAAAAAAGGCCATTTATGAAGTGACCGGAGAAAAAATGAAATAAGACTAAGTAAGCACAAAAAACACATTAATTTTAATGAAAAAAATAATATTATCTGCCATTTTTATAATGGCAGCAGGGGTAATTAATGCCCAATATAAAAACATTACCGACACAGTTCATGCTATAAAAGAGATTGTTATAGAAGCTCCTATCCAACAAAGAGTAAATATGATTAATCTTAATGTGCCATTGAGCTATCTGCCTCTTTCAGTGACTAGTGTCTCAAGTAAAGACTTAGAAATGAGAGGGATTCTGAATCTCGAAGATGCTGTTAAGTTTTTACCCGGTACTCGCATGCAAACGAGCTATGGTGCATTCCAAACGTTTTCGGTGCGGGGATTTACCAATGCAGCCATAATGATTGATGGCGTGAGAGATGAGAGAACTATCGTAAACTCAAATCCATTTCCTGATTTATCTTCTGTCGAGTCATTAGAGTTATTAAAAGGACCGGCTTCGGTTCTGTATGGACATTCGGTTGTGGGTGGAGTGCTAAATATCACAAGAAAAGCACCGACCGCCACAACTACGGTAAATACTCGTATGTCTTATGGTAGTTGGCAAAACAGACAGGTCACAATGGATTTTGGGGGCAAACTTGTTGATAAACTCAACTATAGAGCAACGATCAATTATGCAGATCAGGAAGGCTGGAGAGATAATGGAAATAATCGTTTATCGGGGTATCTAGCTTTGGGATACAAACTCGATGCAACAAGTAATATTGTGGTTAGGGGAGGAGCAGTTCGCGATTTCTATGGTACCGAAATAGGATTGCCTCCTAATATGGCTAATGATATTTATAATCTGGATGGTACTTCCTATCTGAAAAAAGGAGAAATGCAACCGGGACTGAATAGAAAAGCTAGATACAATAATGAATCTGATTTCTTTTACAATAAGAATTTCAATATTTCAGCTAGATATGATAAGGTTTTCGGGAATGGTTTGAAACTTGAAAACTATATTTCTTACATTTCTGACGATATTGACTATTTTGGAACAGAAGAATTAAGCTATTTAGAGAGTGGGGAAGATAATCCTATCTATAACCACTATTATAAAAGAAAATCTAAAGACGGATTACGAGATTCAACAGTTTATATATCACTCGATACTGTGCAATTAACATTTCCGCTACGATTTTCACATCTTAGTAAAACATTGATGAATCAATTTGAATTATCCGGTAAATTAGAAACAGGAGATATTAAACATAACTTTTTAGGGGGTTATAACTTCTCTCAGATGAACCGGAATTCATTTACCGGTTATAATCTGGGAAAAGATGTACAGGGTCCCGGATTGTTTTCGAAAGTGGTAGTTAATGATCCTCAAAGCATGGGTTATATGACATCAAGTTTTAGTAAGGTTACACTCACTAAATTCTATACACATGGTATTTATCTACAAGACCTGATAGAACTGAATGACAAATGGAAAGTAATGCTTGCAGGACGTTATGATTTCTTCAAATATATGAGTGAGAGTGGTATACCAACTTATAATGGCAAAAGACAATATCATAAATCAGAACAAAAAGGGTATTTTAAAAATAATACATCAGCATTCAGTTATCGTTTAGGAACAGTTTATCTGCCACATCCCGATGTATCTGTTTATGCATCGATGGCCTCGTTTTTTACTCCTTATAGCGATGTTTATTCTGAAAAAACTGTCTATATAAACGGAAATGGCGACAGGTTTTACCCCGAGGAAGGAAAAGAAATATTCAAACCTCAAACAGGCTACCAAGCCGAAATAGGCACACGATATACTTATAAGTCATTATTACAGGCAACAGGAAGTGTTTATTACATTCGTCGTAATAATGAAAAAAAGACTTTGGATACTGTAGAAGAGGATGGAGTAACTAAAAATGTTATCGGGCAGGTTGGTTCCACCGAATCAAAAGGATTTGATTTGGATATAAGTATATATCCTACAAGCGGTTTAGCTTTAACCCTAGGATATGCATATATAGATGCTAAAATTGTGAACTTGGCTAAAAATAAATATCTAGATGTCGACCCCAATAAAGGTATGACCTTAGCTACTATACCCAAAAATACATTTATTGCTGCCGGAAACTATACTGTACAAAAAGGTTTTTTCAAGAACTTAGGGGTAAACTTTACTGTCTCTTATATGGATGAAGTATATCGCAGTTTGAGTAATGATATATATTTCCCATCCTATTGGTTAACAGATATGGGGGCTTCGTATAAATTGAATAGTGGCATTAGATTATCGGTTAATGTCAATAATATGTTCAATGAAAAATACTATAACCAAGCGCTGGGAAATCAAATGGTACCGAGTGCACCGACAAACTTTTTAGCAACAATATCTTATAGCTTAAAATGATATGCTAAAAAGAATATTATATTCAATTCATAGGGTGCTGGGAACTATTCTCAGCATCCTATTCTTGGTTTGGTTCCTTTCAGGATTTGTAATGATTTATCATACATTTCCGAAAATAAAAACAAAGGATAAGTATCAGAATATGCAGGTATTACCTAATAGTGTACCGAGTATTGATTCAGTCTTAAATAATTTGCCAAAAGACAAAAACATCTCAAGTATTTCTTTAAGAATAAGATATAACACTCCTATATTTGAAATAGTTACAAACGACAGTGTATATAAAATATCTATTGATACTACCATATCATTAGTTGACAAAATATCATATTCGCAAATAGAATCTTATGCTAAGCAATGGAATAATAGAAATATCACTAAAGTAGATACGCTTTACGAACTAGATCAGTGGATACAATTCGGTTATTTGAAAAAAGACTTTCCCATATACAAATTTCACTTTTCGGATAATAAGGAACATCAATTATACGTATCTTCCAAAACTGGAGAAGCACTACAATTTACAGATAAAGACAGCCGTTTCTGGGCATGGGTAGGAGCAATACCACATTGGGTTTATTTTACATCACTTCGTCAGGATTCGCAACTGTGGTCTGATGTTGTGGTATGGTTATCCGGCATCGGTTCTATTATGTGCTTAGGAGGAAATATACTAGGCATTTATGTTTTTTATAAACAATACAAAAATAAGAAAAAAGTAAGAACCCCTTACCGCAAGTTTTCTTATAAATGGCATCATATATTAGGTTTCGTATTCGGATTATTCGTTTTTACATTTGTTTTTAGTGGCATGATGTCATTAGCTGATGTACCTGACTGGATAGTAAAAACACATGATTCGACAATTGGCGGAAGCCTATATAAATCACAATTGCATATTCCATCGGAAGGCTATCCTTTATCGTATCAAAAAATATTAAGTAAATACCCGGATAAGGTAAAAAGCATAGAGTGGTCGTCTTTCGGAAATATACCATTGTATAAGGCTATTATAGGCGATAGCTTATACGTATTCGACGCATCTTCGGATGAAGTCGTCAATCTCTTATTAGATAAAGATGCGATCCGAAATAGGTTATCCAAAACACATAAAGAGGAAATAAATATATCGTTAATGACTGAATACGACAATTACTACGTCGGCAGAACAGATCACCTAGCGTTACCTGTTTACAAAGCTGAAATAAACGACGCAGACAACAGTACTTATTATATCAATCCGAAAAATGGAACTATTCGTTATTACAATACCAATCTGAAAGCAAGGAAATGGGCGTATCAGGGCTTACATAGTTTTAAATTTAAGTTTTTGGCGGAGCGCCCGGTGTTATGGAATATTGTAATGTGGACAACAATGATCGGAGGAACACTAGTCTCTTTCACGGGTGTCTGGCTAGGTTTTAGGTATTTGAAACGCAAAATAAAGAAATTAAAACGGTATATTTGTTCTAATAAATCTAAAGATAAAAACAACCCATGTCAGTAGGAAAAATAATAGTCGCAGGTATTGGTCCCGGCTCAAAAGATGATATAACTCCGGCAGTACTTCATGCTATCAGAATATCGGATGTAGTAGTAGGATACAAATATTATTTTCAATTTGTAGAAGATATTATCAAACCTGATGCCCTTTGCATAGATACAGGAATGAAGAAAGAACGCCAACGTGCCGAAGAAGCATTTAAATATGCCGAAGAAGGTAAGACGGTTTGTGTTATCAGTTCGGGCGATGCAGGTATCTACGGTATGTCTCCGCTTGTTTACGAAATGAAAAGGGAGCGAAACAGCAATATAGAAATAGAAGTACTACCCGGGATCAGTGCTTTTCAGAAAGCCGCTGCACTATTAGGATGTCCCATTGGTCACGACTTTTGCATAATTTCTCTATCTGATCTGATGACTCCATGGGACCGAATAGAGAAACGAATTATTGCTGCTTCGTCGGCAGACTTCGTTACTGCAATATACAATCCTAAGAGTAATGGCCGTTACTGGCAATTATACCGCTTGATAGAATTATTTTTACAAGACCGTTCACCTGATACTCCAATTGGATATGTACGCCAAGCGGGACGCGACGAGCAAGAGGTAAAAGTGACTACATTAGGTCAATTTGATCCTGAGGAAATAGATATGTTTACAATTATCATTATCGGTAATTCTCAATCTTATCTTTTCGATGAAAGCCATTTTATTACACCTCGTGGTTATTATCGTAAGGCTCAACGAGAAGATGTGGGCATTGGTCAGGATATAATGATACGTAGTTTCCAAACAATTGAGAGCGAGTTAAAGAATAAGGATATACCATTAGATAAAAAATGGGCTTTGCTTCATGCTATTCATACTACTGCCGATTTCGATATGGAAAATATTCTGAATGTAGATAATCGGGCAGTAGAAAAACTGCATAAAGAATTTACGGAAGGTAAAGTTCGTACCATTATCACAGATGTTACAATGGCTGCTTCGGGTATTCGCAAAGGCGCATTGGAACGGATGGGCATAGAAGTGAAATGCTATCTACATGACAATCGTGTTGCCGCTTTGGCAAAAGATAAGGGAATTACACGCACGCAAGCAGGTATTCGTTTAGCAGCAGAAGAGCATCCCGATGCACTCTATGTATTTGGAAATGCCCCGACTGCATTAATGGAACTATGCGAATTAATCCGTAAAGATAAAGCATACCCGATAGGAATAATTGCCGCACCCGTAGGTTTTGTAAATGTGCGTGAATCGAAACACATGACCAAACCATTTAAGAATATACCCAAACTGATAGTTGAAGGACGAAAAGGAGGAAGTAATTTAGCTGCAACGTTAGTTAATTCTATCCTTACTCTGGATGATGCTGAACAATTAAAACCGGGACGCGATGTGTGAAATATGTGATAAAACAAAAAAGAAACTCCGCCCCATTATGTTTGCCGGTACAGGCAGCGATGTAGGTAAAAGTATAATCACTAGCGGATTTTGCCGTATCTTTTTACAAGACGGCTACCATCCTGCACCATTCAAAGCACAGAATATGGCTTTGAACTCATACGCTACACCCGAAGGACTTGAAATAGGTAGGGCACAGGCTGTACAAGCAGAAGCCGCAGGAATTGATTGTCACACCGATATGAATCCCTTACTTTTAAAGCCATCGTCAGATAAGACAAGTCAAGTAGTATTGCATGGAAGACCGATTGGGAATCAAGATGCTTATGAATACTTCAAAAAAGAGGGTCGTGATGTTTTTCGCAAAGAAGTAAACGATGCTTTCGATCGCTTGGAAAGGCGCTTTAATCCTATTGTAATGGAAGGTGCAGGCAGTATTTCCGAAATTAATTTACGCAATACCGACCTCGTTAATTTACCAATGGCGATGCACGCCAATGCCAATGTAATACTTGTTGCCGACATAGACAGAGGTGGTGTATTTGCATCTGTTTACGGTTCAATTATGTTGCTTACCGAAGAGGAACGAAAACATGTAAAAGGTATTCTTATCAATAAATTCAGAGGTGACATGCGGTTGTTCGACTCGGGAATTAAGATACTCGAAGACCTATGCCATATCCCCGTTGTTGGTATTGTACCATATTACAAGGATATTTATATCGAAGAGGAAGATTCGGTAATGTTACAAACTAAGAATCTGCAAGCAACGTATGGCAAAGTGAATGTAGCGGTTGTATTATTAAGACACCTGTCTAATTTTACCGACTTCAATGTATTGGAGCGTGATCCTCGTGTGCATCTCTACTATACCAATAATACAGATGAGATAGAAAAAGCTGATATTGTGCTTATACCTGGAAGCAAAAGTACTATTGCCGATCTATATGAGCTTCGCCGCAATGGTGTTGCGCAAAGCATTGTAAAGGCACATAAAGCAGGCGCTACGGTTGTAGGTATTTGCGGAGGCTATCAGATAATGGGGCAGGAGGTATGTGATCCGCAACACTTAGAAGGGGATATAGAACGATTGCCTGGATTGGGCTTATTACCTATCTCTACAGAGATACAAGGAGAGAAAGTGACCCGTCAGGTTAAATTCTCATTCCTCGGTTCAGATTCTATTTGCGAAGGCTATGAGATACACATGGGAACAACTGTTCCTTTAAAAGATACACAATCTTCACCTCTGAATCATTTGCAGGATAATACGCAAGACGGTTATTTCTTGAATAATAAATGCTTTGGAACATATATTCACGGCATTTTAGATAATGGAGTAGTTATAGATCATTTGCTTGCACCATATGTCGAAAAAATATCAGATAAGCCATTCGATTTTAAAGCCTTCAAAGAAGAGCAATATAATAAACTAGCCGACCATATCCGT
Organism: Dysgonomonas sp. ZJ709; assembly: GCF_011039195.1. Classification (NCBI taxonomy): domain Bacteria; kingdom Pseudomonadati; phylum Bacteroidota; class Bacteroidia; order Bacteroidales; family Dysgonomonadaceae; genus Dysgonomonas; species Dysgonomonas sp. ZJ709. Next base: position 16,014 of record NZ_JAAKEM010000016.1, on the reverse strand, counting down.
GCGCATGTAAATATGGACTTGGTTTATAAAATAATGACAGACAAAAACTAATATGCTGAACGGACACGGAGACGACATATATAGCCATGGCAAAACGATTGTGAGTAATTTCAGTTCGAATGTTTATAATAAGCTCGATCTTTCATTATTACAAGCTCATTTATGTTCGCAGATAAATACGATACATGCTTATCCCGAACCCGATGCTATTTCGTTGGCACAGCTCTTGGCTAAAAAGCATAATGCAGATAGTAACAGCTTTTGTATGACTAATGGAGCAACAGAAGCTATTTATTTAATAGCACAAGCATATAGAGAAGCTAGAACAACTATTATTATTCCTACATTCAGCGAATATGAAGATGCTTGTAAAATCAATAAGCATGATGTATCATTTTGCGAAAAATTGGAGAATATAAAACCGGACACTCAATTGGTGTGGCTGTGCAATCCCAATAATCCGAATGGCTTTATATACAGTGCTGATTATCTGAAACAGTACATAAATGAGCACTCTGATATTTGTTTTGTTATCGATCAATCATACGAATATTATACAACTAAAGATCTATTGTCAATTGAAGAAGCTATAGAGTTTCCAAATCTGATTTTATTGCATTCAATGACAAAGCAGTATGCTATACCCGGACTGCGTTTAGGATATATTACAGCTTGCTCTGAACTCATAGAACGGATAAAAACGTATTGTATGCCTTGGTCTGTCAATCAATTAGCCATAGAAGCAGGTAAGTTTCTCCTTGATAATGATTTGTCGTCACAACTTGATATAAATGAATACCTGATTGAATGTAAGCGATTGCGAAACGAATTATCACAGATAAAAGGCTTAAGTATTTTACCAACTGATACACACTTCTTTTTGTGCAAGTTGGATAACAAAAAAGCATCAGACTTGAAAAAATACTTAATATACAATTACGGAATATTAATCCGTAATGCCTCCAATTTCAGAGGACTGGATGAACGGTATTTTCGTATAGCGACTCAAACAGAGCAAGAAAATAATTTATTGGTAGAATCAATTAAACAATGGATATAACTCTACTTTTTATAATACCCTTATTGATAGGGTGGATTGCCGACTTATTATTTGGTGATCCATCTAGTTTGCCGCATCCCGTTGTCGGGTTCGGTAAAATTATATCATGGGGAGAGAAAAGATTGAATAAGGGAAACAGAAAGATGCTAAAAGGAGGATTATTTGCTATATGTTTAATAATCTTATGTTTTCTATTCACACTTTATATAGTAAAAGGGTTAAACATAATTCATCCTTATTTAGCAATAGCTTTTTCTTCAATTACTGTCTTTTATTGTCTGGCGGGAAAGACACTTATAAAAGAGGTCGAACAAGTATTTATGGCTGTTGAAAGATCATTAGAAGAAGGCAGAACTCAAGTAGCACGCATTGTCGGTAGAGATACATCACAACTCGATGAACAACAAATACGAACAGCAGCACTAGAAACGTTAGCTGAAAACTTAAGTGATGGAGTTATAGCACCGCTATTTTGGTATATGCTTTTAGGTGTTCCAGGAATGTTGGCCTATAAGATGATCAATACACTCGATTCGATGATAGGCTATAAGAGTGAAAGATATAAACAATTCGGATGTTGGGCTGCACGAATAGACGATGTAGTAAATTATATTCCGGCACGGTTAACAGCATTATTAATGATAGTAGTAAGTGGAAAACTATCACTATTTTCGTTTGTAAAGAAATATGGCAATCAGCATGCAAGCCCCAATTCGGGTTATCCCGAATCTGCTCTGGCAGGGATACTCAATTGTAGATTTGGGGGACCCAATAATTATTTCGGTAAATTGGTAGAAAAACCATATATCGGAGATAATTCAAAAGAACTAACAACCAACGATATGCAAATAGCCGTAGGGATAAACCGCAAAGCCGAGATTCTTATGATTGCATTGGTTATAATATACATACTAACTATCAGTTATATTTTCAGATAATATGAAATTTTACGTTATAGGTATAGACGATAATAAAGAACAGCATTTCTCGCCCGAAATACTTGAAGTAATAGCTTCAAATAAAGTGTTTTCGGGAGGAGCACGCCATCATGATATTATTAAAGAAATATTGTCAAAGGGCTACACATGGATCAATATAACTGTTCCGTTGGATAATGTATTTAAGCAATATAGCGTATTTGAAGATGTAGTGGTATTTGCATCAGGTGATCCTTTATTTTTTGGCTTTGCTAATACAATACAACGAGTAATGCCGGATGCCGAAATTATCTTATATCCTTACTTCAATTCATTGCAGTTATTAGCACATCGGCTTGTGATGCCCTATCAGGATATGCACATCGTATCGTTGACCGGTCGCCCATGGAACAAATTCGACGAAGCATTGATAACAGGGTACGAAAAGATAGGCGTATTGACCGATAATAAAGAACATACCCCATCTTCGATTGCTTCACGAATGCTCGAATATGGTTACGATAATTATACAATATCAGTGGGAGAGTTACTAGGTAATAAAGAGGAAGAGATAGTTACCACATTCGACTTAAAAGATGTAATAGGCAAAACTTTCTCATTTCCCAATAATCTCATCTTGCAAAAAATATATACTCGCCCTCGTCCGTTTGGAATCCCCGAAAACGACTTTCATTTATTGAATGGAAGAGTTAAAATGATAACTAAGATGCCTGTTAGATTACTATCTTTAAGTATGTTAGAACTAAGAGGTAAAGCCGTACTTTGGGATGTTGGTTTCTGTACCGGTTCTGTTTCAATAGAAGCTAAAATGCAGTTTCCTCATTTGCAAATATATGCTTTTGAACAACGTGAAGAAGGTAGAGTGCTAATAGAAAGTAATGCCCATAAATTTGGGACACCCGGTATAACATCTTTTATAGGGGACTTTGTAGAAACAGATATTTCAACTATTTCTCATCCCGATGCTGTATTTATTGGTGGTCATGGAGGGAAAATGAACGAAATAGTTACTAAATTAGTAGGTGTTTTAAATAAAGACGGAGTTATTGTCTTTAACTCTGTTTCAGAAGATAGTAAATCTTTGTTTTTGAGTGCTATTGACTCTAATAATCTAAGATTGGATCAAAGCATTTCAATTAAAATAGATGATTTCAATACAATAGATGTAATGAAAGCGAAATTTAAAATCTAATGTGTAAATGATTAAAACGGCAATTATATTAACATCGGAATCCAGCTATCCATTAGCTGAAACAATAAAAAAAGAGCTTACAGATTCGCAAATTTATACCAAAGCAAGTATAAAAGGCACTGAGCATATCTGTTCTATAAATGATTGTGTTAAGGATATATTTGAAAAAACAGAGTCATTTGTTTTCATTGGTGCTATGGGTATTTGCGTACGCTCCATAGCCCCATATATCAAAGATAAGCACAATGATCCCGCTGTTGTAAATATAGATAGTACAGGCAAATATGTGATATCTGTATTGTCAGGCCATGTGGGCGGTGCTAATGAATTGACTACTCGTATTGCACACATCATAGGCGGAGAAGCTATTATAACGACACAAAGCGATAATACCAATTTGTGGGCACTGGATATTCTCGGACAAAAATATGATTGGATTACAGAAACTAACGCTGCTAATCTGAATTATCCTCTTACATCGTTCGTCAATAAGAGACCTACAGCTCTGCTATTGGATATATACGACGAAGGAACTCAGTATTTGGAACGCACAGCCCCGGAACATGTAAAAGTATTCTACAAATATGAGGATATTGATTTGCATAATTATGAGTTACTGATTGCTGTCACTCCTTATTTATATCCGGATGCAAGTATACAGATAATATACTATCATCCTCAGGTATTACACTTAGGTATTGGCTGTCGTAAAGATTGTGATCCGAAAGGAATAGCAGAATTTATTGATATGGAGCTAAAAGGACTTAATATTGCAAAAGCTTCTATAAAGGATATTTCATCTATCGATCTCAAGAAAGATGAGCCTTTATTGAAGAAATTGCAAGCACACTTTAATAGTATTCCTGTCAATATCTACTCGGCTGACGAGCTACGAGATATAGAAGTGCCGAACCCATCAGAGAAGGTACAACAAGTTACCTCTGTTTTTGGAGTATCAGAATCCACAGCCATCAAAAGTGGTAATGGAGGTCCACTAATTCTTGAGAAACACAAAGGTGTGTTGAGCCATGGTAATGATTTCACTTTTGCTTTAGCATTAGATGCAGAAGTTGTTCGTCAGGGGCATATCGAAATAGTAGGGGCAGGTCCCGGTGATCCGGACTTAGTATCGGTAAAAGGACGTCAATTCTTAGAAGCTGCAGATTTAATTCTCTATGCCGGCAGTCTTGTACCCATTGAATTAACTTATTGTGCGAAAGAAGGGGCGGTTGTTCGCAGTTCTGCTTCGATGGATCTGGAAGAACAGTTTACTACAATGAAAGAGTTTTACGATAAGGGAAAACTTGTTGTCCGTTTACACACAGGAGACCCATGTATCTATGGCGCTATACAAGAGCAAATGGCATATTTCGACCAATATGATATGTCATATCATATAACCCCCGGGATATCCTCTTTTCAGGCTGCTGCGGCTGCACTACGATCTCAATTTACAATACCAGAGAAAGTACAAACGATTATACTGACTCGTGGCGAAGGTCGCACAGCAATGCCGGAGAAAGAGAAATTAAATTTGTTGGCTCGCTCCCAAAGTACAATGTGTATATTTCTAAGTGCAACCGTGATAGAAGATGTACAAAAAGATTTATTGGAACATTATCCACCTACAACACCCGTTGCTGCATGTTACAAACTAACGTGGAAAGACGAGCGTATCTATCGTGGAGAATTAAAGGATTTAGCTAAAATTGTAAATGATAATAACCTAACTCTTACTACAATGATTGTAGTGGGTGACGCTATTGATAATCGTAAAGGATTGTCCAAATTATATTCGCATCAGTTTAAACATTTATTCAGAAAATAACTATGAAAAAACTATTGATTACTGCATTCGTTGCACTAACTTTTTTATCTTTTCAGGCAAAAGATAATGTAGCTAATTCGCAAACAGTTGATAATCTCAAGGACGTTTCCGATAGCTTAAGAATGGATGATATTTTGAAAAATGCTTTGTCTATAGCTGTTCAGAATAAAGATAAGGCAAGCTTTACCGATGAATATCAGGTAGAAGGTGATGAAGTATATAATCCGACTAAAGTTTTTATTTCTTTGGGCAATTTATTCTCTGCCAATCATAAACACTTATTCATCAAAAGAACAGTTGAGTACGGAGATGTATTAATAGATTTATATTTATTCAAAAACAATAAATTTGAACTTGTCAACCATAATGAGCAAAGCTATAATACATTTATGAGTGACGAAATAAGAGATATAAATGGCGATGGATATAAAGATTTAGATATACATTGGTATCCGCTGGCAGGTTGTTGTCTTAAAAATATACACGATGTGTATTTGTTAAATCCCAAAAACGGTACATTTAAAAAGAAAGTCGAATTTATGAATCCTACATTTTATCCAAGAGAAGGTTTAATAAGAGGCCTTACTTACGGATATTCGGGAATGGATGCAGCATTATATACTATAAAATGGAAGGGCTCTGAATTAGAAGGTGTAGAAGGAATCTATCAGGCACAATTTATTGAGGACCCCGAATATCAGGTAAATGATGAAGCTCTAAAAAATGTATATTATCGAATAACAGCTAAAGGCGATTCTACAAAAATAAATAGTATTCCGAATGAATATCTGACAATAGATCAGGTAAGCCTTAATTGGTTTAAAGGGGGCGAATAATAATTAGAATGAAAAAAATAACCCTCATAACAGGCGGACAGCGTTCTGGCAAAAGTAATTATGCGGAGCAACTGGCATTATCACTTTCGCCTCATCCTGTATATATGGCAACATCGCGTATCTGGGATGATGAACATTGCAAACGTATCGAACGACACAAAGCCAATAGAGGAAAAGAGTGGAAAAATATAGAAGAGGAAAAAGAACTAAGTAAATATGATCTGACAGATCGGGTAATTCTGATAGATTGCATAACCCTTTGGGCTACAAACTTTTTCTTTGACTTAGAATCCAATGTAGAACAATCTTTGGATGCCTTGAAATCTGAATTCGATAACTTCACCCTACAAGATGCTCAATTTATTTTTGTGACCAATGAGATAGGGATGGGTGAAATGTCACAAAATGAAATTCAACGAAAATTTGCCGATTTACAAGGTTGGCTGAATCAGTATATTGCGAGTAAATCCGATGATGTATATATCATGATATCGGGTATTCCAATGAAAATAAAATAATAAACCAAAAATAAAAAATGATACAGTTCAATATCGAAAAGCCTAAAGACGAAGTTCGCTCATACCTACAAGAAAAAATAGATAATCTGACTAAACCCAAAGGTTCTTTAGGAATACTCGAAGATCTAGCCATGCAAATAGGATGGATACAACAAACACTCGAACCGAAATTAAGTCGCCCTTGCCACATTGTTTTTGCCGGTGATCATGGTATTGCTGCCGAAGGTGTCAGTCCATCGCCACAAGAAGTTACATATCAGATGATAGCTAACTTTTGGGCAGGAGGTGCAGGCGTTAATTTTCTGTCACGTCAGCATAATTTCGATCTCAAGGTTGTGGATTCCGGTGTTAACTTCGATTTTAAAGCGGAAGACCCTATTATAGATAAAAAGATTCGTAAAAGCACACGCAATTATCTGTATGAAGCAGCCATGACTAAGGAAGAAATGGAATTAGCCATAGAGCGTGGTGCAGAATGTGTACAAGAATGCTATGATAGCGGATGTAATGTCATAGGCTTTGGCGAAATGGGTATTACCAATACTTCATCTTCTGCTCTATGGATGGCATGCCTTACCGGAACACCATTAGAACAATGCGTGGGTGCGGGTTGCGATCATTCGGGGCAAGTAATAGAACATAAACTCAAAGTACTCAAACAATCGCTTGAAAACTATGGTGGAGATTATTCTCCCGAAGATATTATGCGATATTTCGGTGGTTACGAAATGGTAATGGCAGTAGGTGCTATGCTAAAAGCTGCCGAATTGAAGATGATTATTCTTATTGATGGTTTCATTATGACAAACTGCCTACTCGCTGCATCTAAACTCAATGCCGATGTATTGCATTATGCTGTTTTCGGACATCAGGGGGATGAAGCAGGGCATAAACAAATACTTGAATACCTGTCCGCTAAACCGATTCTTCATCTCAATTTCAGGTTAGGAGAGGGTACAGGTGCGCTTTGTGCCTACCCAATTGTCGATTCAGCAGTGAGAATGATAAACGAAATGAATTCCTTTAAGAAAATACAAGTAACCAAGTATTTCTGATTGATGAAAAATATAGCTGCTGCACTTGTTTTCTTTACCCGCTTGCCTTTCTGGCGACTAAAGGCCTTTAATGTACGGCCTGATTATTTCAAACAGGTAATAAATCACTGGGCTGTTGTCGGTTGGCTAACGTCAGTCATAATGGTTGGAGTATTATGGAGTGCGGCACATATTCTTCCATATTCTATAGCGATAGTTTTGGCTATCCTTAGCCGTCTACTAATAACTGGCGCTTTACACGAAGATGGTCTAGCCGATTTCTTCGACGGCTTCGGAGGTGGAAACACAAAAGAGCGAACTTTAGAAATAATGAAAGACTCACACATAGGTACTTATGGTGTGATAAGCCTTATCTTTTATTTCTTGCTTTTTTATCTGCTATTCGATAATATGAATTTACATTTAGCTTGTTTAGCTATATTGGCTGGCGATCCGTTATGTAAATTTATCGCCTCTCAGATAACATTATTTTTGCCTTATGCGCGTACGGCAGAGACAAGTAAATCAAAGACCGTTTATAACAAAATGTCAATCGGAACAGCCATTATATCTTGTATTTTCGGACTTCTTCCTCTTGTTTTATTATGGAAATTTCACTTTTGGCTAGCAATATTATTTCCTATATTTGTATTCATATTATTAATTTTCCTGATGAGAAAAAAGATTCAAGGTTATACAGGTGATTGTTGCGGTGCAACTTTTCTACTTTGCGAACTATCTTTTTATCTGGGAATTATTATATTATTAAGAATATTCAATTTATGAAAATATATCTTGTCAGACATACAGCGGTTGGAGTCCCTCAAGGCACATGCTATGGACAAACCGATGTACCTTTAAAAAACACTTTTGAATCGGAAGCAGAAATTGTAAAGCAGAAATTAGCTGATGTCGATCATGATGCTGTATTCTCAAGCCCATTGAGCAGATGCCGCAAGCTGGCAAATTATTGCGGATATGCTGATGAAATTCAACTCTACGATCGATTGAAAGAGTTGCATTTCGGAGATTGGGAAATGCACAAATGGGACGAGCTGGATATGTCTGAATGGGAAAAAGACTGGGTTAATAACCCTGCACCTAATGGTGAATCATTCAAACATATGTACGACCGTGTAGCTTCATTTTTCGACGAAATAAAAGAAAATGACTATAAAGAAGTGATTGTTTTTGCTCATGGTGGTGTAATTAATTGTGCAAAGGTCTATTTCGGACAAACCAACCTTAAAAGTGCTTTTGATAATTTAGCTGAGTATGGACAGGTACTTGAATTTGATTTGAAATAACTTTATTTTAAAATTCGTCCTTCTTCATCAATCAATAATATTGTTAGCTCACCGTCAGGAAGTAGAGGAGCGCATACTTCATGGCATTTCTTTATAATGAGATGAAAGAACGTAGATTCTTCGTTTGGAATTATATCCCATAACTGACGTGCCATTGTAATATTCTCTATTGATTCAATTGTTTTATCCGAACAGCTTGATGCTCTGGCGGTATCAATCAGAAAATCTTTATTCATTACAACCTTTTTGCTATGTGTATCTAACGAGCCTTCGGCTAGTTTCACCGCTTTTCCGAGCATTATGCCCATTGTTACATAACCGAATTGAAGTTCAGAAGCTATTTTGATAGTCTCTCCTATAAAATTGCCATAGTGTATAAATGCCTGACTTGGTAAATCAGTATATTCACCTTTTATAAATCGTTCGCTTTTTGCTCCCGAATTAATTACTACCCGTTCGCACTTTAAGGCTTTGGCGACCTGCATCTCGCGACGGATAGAATTAACAAAAGCTTCTGACGAAAAAGGTTTTACAATACCCGAAGTACCAATAATCGATATACCGTTTATAATTCCGAGCTTCGGATTAAAAGTCCGTTTTGCTATTTCTTCACCTTTAGGTATTGATATAGTTACATCAACCCCAATTTTTACATTCTGATTCGGTAATTTATCCTGATTATGTCGCAACACTTTAAATACTTCCCGCTTCATCATCTTTCGGGGAGTCTCATTTATAGCTGGTCCACCAATCTCTAATCCTAAGCCGGGCAAAGTGATTGTACCTACACCTTCTCCTTGTAGCAAATGAACGCCACGTTTAGCATCGTTTAAACAAACTGTCGATTGTATTTCTATACCATTTGTAACATCTGGATCATCCCCAGAGTCTTTAATAACGGTAGCTGTAGCCATCTCTTTGTCGAATACTACAAAATTTATAGGAATTCGTATCCATTCGCCATTTGGTAGAGTTATACTCACCTCATTTACAATCTCTTGATTTAATAAAGTTATTAGTGCGGCTTTAGTGGCTGCTGTGGCACAAGTACCCGTAGTATAGCCCGTTTTTAATTCAAAAAAGTCAGGAACAAGCTTTTCTATAATTTTTCTCAATCCATGTTCTCCATATACTGAAATAAAAGAAGATGAAAGGGTAGGGCGTTTCACAACTAGTATAGGAATATTCAAATTGCATGCAGCTTCTATCTTCTCCTTAAAACCACCAGACTCTCCACTTTCTTTTGTTATGATTGCTTGAGGGTTTAGCTGCTTAAATAATGGTTCTTCATCTTCCCCCTGCTGATAATAAAGTACCTTTTCTATTGGAAAGCCAGAGTCTTCGACAATTGATCTGGATTCATCACGGTCTAGTATTCTGAACCAACAATTACGATGTTCCCAATAAGGTTTCAATTTAGAGATTGTATTTACACCTGTCAATGCCAATAAATTATCTATTTTATTTTTCTCCAGATAATTGATAGCATTCTCATAATTATCGCACCATATTAAATCGTCTTCATGTTCAGGATAATTACGCTCATAGCGAACAACAGGTATTTCTAAATTTTCCGATACTCGTGCTATCGTTTGATGCAAGCCAACAGCAAAAGGGTGAGCTGCATCTATTATTAATTTGATATGATTATTTGTACAAATATCCGACATTGACTGATCATTTAATGCACCTGTCAAACGAATGCCATAAACACATTCTACCTCCTGCAAATCCCCCTTTGTAGAATAATAATATATTTTTGCGGCTTCGTCACAAACTTTTACAGCGTGCCGTCCTTCGGTTGTTCCTCCAAATATCAATATCATATACCTACTATTTATTAAAGAACGAAAATAGATTAATATGCTCAAGCAAATTCTCAATACTATTCACTAAAATCACTTCATTTTCAATCAAGTATAGTTTTATTTCTGTATCATATAAATTGCCGACCTCAATATAATAATCAGTCTCTATATTGCGTGATGCTAATATACCATTACGCAATAAGGCCTTACGCACCATAGCATATTTTTGTCCGTGTCCAACAAGTCTTATTTGCTTATCATACGTATTTTCAATACGGAACAATCCCGTTTCCATATCGAATGTGATTCCTTTTCGCTCAAAGAAGCTGCTTAACTGACCGTTTAAGGATAAATCTTCGGGAGTTCCTATATTTACACTCGAATACTGATCTATGAGCCATATCTTATCTGCTATTTGTAAAGCTAGCTCCAGATCGTGTGTCGATAAGAATATCGTTTTATTCGTTTTGCGGGACAAACGATGTAGCAATTGCATAATCTCAACCTTGCTCGGAAAATCAAGAAAGGCGGTTGGCTCATCAAGAAATATAACAGGTGTTTCCTGTGCCAATGCTTTTGCAATCATTACTTTCTGACGCTCTCCATCGCTAAGGGTATGAATCATTCGCTGAGCCAAATCTTCTATTTTAATCATAGAGATAGCTTCATCTACAATCCGATTATCTTCGTCACTTAATGTACCCCAAAATCCAGTATAAGGACTGCGACCTAAACCGATAAGTTCCCTTGCTGTCATATTCTTCACATCGGTTTTTTCGGTGAGGACAACACTAATCAGTGTCGATAACTGTTTTTCAGTATATGCTGATATGTCTTTATCTAAAACCTTAATATTACCACCTAACTTAGGTTGAAAAGCCGATAATGTGCGTAGTAATGTCGATTTACCTATACCATTAGAACCTAGTAAACAAGTTAATTCACCACTATAAATATCAGCAGTAATATTTTCAGCAACGACTTTTTTATTATTCTTCGTTTGATAGCCGATCGCAAGATTCTGTAATTCTATTGTCTTTTGTTTAGCCATCCTTATCAACTATTTATCTCGTTTCTTCTTTTACCGAATAATACTGAAATAACAATCGGTGCACCGATAAGCGCCGTTACCGAATTGATAGGCAATGCACCTTCCATACCTGGCATACGAGCTACAAGGTTACAGAACAAGGATAAGGATGCACCCACGAAAGTAACCGCAGGTACAAGAATGCGATGATCTGATGTCTGAAATATAGTCCTGCATAAATGCGGAACTGCAAGCCCAAGAAAAACAATCGGTCCGCAATATGCTGTTACAATAGCGGTAATGACACACGAACAAGTGATAACATATAATCTTGCCCGCCTGACATTCAAACCTAAATTACGTGCATAACTATCGCCCAAGAGCATGAGGTTAAGCGTCTTGATAAGTAGAAAAGAGAGGGGGATAAGTACCAGCATAATTGCTACAAAGGTATAGACTTGATCGCCCGATACTTTCGAAAAGCTTCCTAATCCCCATATTACATAGGCTCTTACATCTTCATCGTTACTGAAAAATTTCAATACACCGATTATTGCATTAGCTATATAACCGATCATAACACCAATAATTAGTAAAATTACGCTTCCTTTTATTCGTTGCGATATAGCTATTATCAATAACATGACTGCAAACGCCCCTAGTATCGCGGCTACAGAAACAGCAATCTCACCAAAGAAACCAATCTTACTTAAGGCAATACCCCCTATGCTTCCAGAGAGTAGAATCATTAATGCAACCCCCAGACTTGCTCCCGAACTAATACCCAATTCAGATGGTCCTGCCAATGGATTACGAAATACTGTTTGCATCTGTAATCCACTTATAGCTAAACCAGCCCCAGCAAACAAAGCTGTTATTGTTTGCGGAAAACGAGATTTCCAGATAATATTCTGCCAGATAATAGGTTCGTCACCAACATTGAATAGTATTTTGCCTATAGAAGATGGAGGGATCGAAATAGTTCCCAATATTAGATTCAGAATAAAAAATAGAATAATGGATGCTATAATAAGAGTGAAGAAAAGTATATTTTGTTTTCTGCTCATTATTTCAATAATTCGTAATATACAGGTTTATGATCAGGCAACAATTCAGGATGAAAAGCCTTTATCAAATCAGCTAACACCACTTCTGGTTCTACCGGTGCATTTTCATAAAATGGTTTCTGGCGAAGATTGCAGTATACCACCTTTTTTTCTTTAAAAGCTTTAAAGTCTGCATAACGAGCATCGCTAGCCTTTAACACTTCGTATGAATAGTCACCCGTATGACTTACCAAAAGTCTCCAGAAATCAGCATTTGCCCCTTGCGAATACACCGATTCGAAATCGAGATTTACACCTCCTGTTTCCTGATTATCTTTCAGAAAATATTCTGCACCTGCGTCTCTGAATTGTTCTGCAAGATAGCTTTTGCCACCCACTACATACCAATTTCCCGAACGCATTTCCCCACTCAGTACTATTGGTTTATTAGTAACTGATTCACTAAGCGCTTTTAACTCATTGTATTTCTTTTCTATTTCGACAAATTTATGATTGGCTTGTTCTTCTGTCCCTAATAACATGCCAACAAATTTCAACCATTCTGCCTGTCCTAAAGAAGATGTTTCTTTATATCCAAGAAATGTAATCAGAGGAATATTTAAATCTTTGATAACCTCATATCCTCCGCGTTTAAATGGCGAAACCAGAACTACATCAGGATCGAGCGCCATAATAATCTCTTTATCGAAATTACCTTCTATACCTATCTGACTGGCTTTCCCTGTTTTTATTCGTTCTTTCATTTCTTCATTAAACAAGAAGTTGGTGCTTGTCATACCCACTACTTTGTCTAGTACACCTAACTTAATGAAGTTGGAAAGTTGTAAGGTCGTCATGCAAATAAGGCTTCGAACAGGAGTTTCTATAATTGTATAATCTTGCGGAATCCTTTCATGGCTTTGTCCTCTGTTAACTAAAGCGTAGCGATAAATAGTTTCACTCTCACCTTGCGGATCTTGGATATCTACCAACTTATAATTATCTAAATATGTCACTTTAAAACCTTGCGCATATTTTATCTCAATATATGCAGAGTCCGAATTATTTATTGAAGAACTGTTTGTTCCTTCTTGTGATCTGTTCGGGTTGCAAGCCGAAAAGCAAATAGTAATAATGATAAGGTACAGAAACGAAAATTTGTTCATAGCTTTTTACTTATGAATAATCATTAATGAGAAGTAAGGAATTTTCCGATCGAGAATATCTGATGTGTTTTTAGTATAGTATTCTTTTCCATCTACACCGACGTTTTCGAAATAATGATATGTAGCATCCGATTTTTCACTTATACATTCTTTAATAGCTTCTGCACACTGCGATACTTTCATTATTACAACAACTTTTCCCGATTCTATTCTCTCTTTGAGATCGGATGCCGATATAATACCCGGAACAACATTCAACTCTTCTTCCTGCTTTACAATATGTATCTTAGCTAAAGCGCCACTTGCTATAAAAGCAGGGATCCCGGCAATACGCTCTACTGGAAAGTCGCTATCTGACAGGTTATCGAATATATATTGTATAGAAGAATAGAAACCCGAATCACCTTCGGCAACAACACATATTCTCTGCCCCATTTTATATTGTTCCTTTATCTCTTCCGATACTGCGTTATAAGCATCTATAGCCAACGAGCGGTCTTTACTCATCGGAACATGAAACGGAACTAATTTACTCGTATCAATATCTAACTCGGAAAGAATATCCAAAGCACGCGAGGTCTGAACACCTTCTTTACTTATGGTAGCAGGGTAGAATACCCGATCAGCCAACTGTAAAGTCTTCAATCCTTTTAATGTAATAAGTTCAGCTTCTCCCGGTCCGAGAGAAACAAAGGTAATAGGGTACATTATAAACTCTTAATTTGAGTATTATTAATAACGCCTTTGATAATAGGGATAAAACAAGATTACATACATGATGCTCTTATATGTTATAAGCCTTTACCGCGAGCTTTAAACTATTATTTTATGGCAGGTCTTCTGACTTATTCCTTCTACACAACCTTCCCATTCTTAACGAACAGTGGTATGAGTTTTGTGTAAAAACTAATGGAACTTACAGCAGCGGGTCTGTTCAGGATTTACACCTGATTCCCTTTTCATTACTTATCTGGCAAACGCAGACTTGTAACACCAAAATTCTAGTGCAAATATAATGTATTAAATTGACATGGTTTTAGTAACCAAGAAAAAATATGGAGAATATAAATTTAGCTTTTCTTTAATAAACACGTTCCGGCAGAATAACCGCCACCAAAAACAGATATACATATCAGGTCATTTTCCTTGAATGTATCATAATTTTGAGCAAGAACCAATAACGCACTTGTAGAACCCGTATTACCCAATTCCTCTATATTATTCATTGTTTTGTTTTGAGGTATACCCAATTCTTTAACTACATGGTTTATAATCCTTTTATTCGCCTGATGTCCTATAAAATATGACAAATCAGAGATAGTATATCCATTTTTAGTTATAATATCTTCAGTATTTTGCACTAGATAGATACATGCACGCTGAAATACATCCCTGCCATACGGCATACGTAATCCGGCACCATTTGGTTCTAGATTAACAGCTTTCGGCCCTTGCCCTATATGTGCTAATCCCTGACTTGTGATGTCAACTATTTCCAATTCATCACTCGAATATCGTTCAAATGAGAAAAAATATGCTGTGGCAGCATCGCCCCATAAGTGCCCTGCTATAGAATCAGCATCATCAGAATATGTAGAATTCCTTTCCGCACAGATAAGTAGAGCTTTCTTAGACATGTTAGCCTTAAGAAACGACTGTATAATCTCCATTCCATTAATTGCGGAAGAACAAGCCGAAGATATATGAAATGCTTTAGCTTTTTCCATTTTAAACTCCCTCTGAATAACATGGGCCGTTGTACCTACAGTATCCGAAGGGGTATAAGAAGCGAATATTATGAGGTCTACATCTGTTTCATTGTATGGTAATTGTGGCAATGCACCTAATACCGCTTCGGTACACATGTAGTCTATAGTTTCTTTATCATTAGCTCTGGAGCGAGTTTTGATTCCGGTTCGCTGGTATATCCATTGTGCGTCAAGTCCATTTATATCAGTAAAGTAATCGTTCGAAATTCGTTTTTCAGGGATATAGTAACCCACAGCATTAATATACATAAATTCAGTCTTTTTAATTTGAAGGTGATAAATGTATCTATAACAATCAAATTTTCATATTCGGCATATCACAAAAAAATCTAAGAGTATACATATTTATATTTATTTTAGGTAACAACATACAAACCTAACCCAAAATTCACTTAAAAAAATAAACATGAAACAAGCAAATGATGAAGATTTAAAATTCAAGGATTCCCTAAGAGCTTCCTTTGAATTAGCAATGGAAGAAG
>NZ_JAAKEM010000015.1:0-107905 GCF_011039195.1 Dysgonomonas sp. ZJ709 | reverse complement strand
ATACCTTATCAACATGAATGGACAGTCGTACAGAGTTAAAGAAACTAAAAAAATGTTACAACCTGATGAAGAATAAATATCTTTAGCCAATCTCATCCGAGACACTTAGTGGTATACTTTTCAATTACTAAGTGGACTACTTTTCAATTATATTATACAAACCTATGACATTGCTCAATAAAGAGGACTTCTGTACTTTGACTATCTCTATTAGTTTCGGGCTTTTGTACGACAGCAAGCCAATCTCCTTCTTTTTTTCCTAATTTATATTCTCTCAAATACGCTTTTTCTGTTTGCCTAACAACACTGCCAAATGGAGGATTTGTAATGATAAAATCAAAAGAATTGTATTCAAAACCTTTATTGTCATTTCCATTCTTTTGTATCTCTTTATCACTTAACAGACCATCGCTTGTGATAACATTGGTATGACCATCATCATGGATAATCATATTCATTTTTGCCGCACGAGAAATCTGTTCATTTATTTCTATCCCAAACAGTCTTTTTTCAGCAAAATCGTGCCAATACTTCTTATGTCTATCAAATTTTCTTGTGTCCGTTTTATAATCAGGATAAAGTTTGTCAGCTTGTTTCCTAACCTTATTAAGTGCATATAATAAGAATCCGCCACTACCACAAGAGGTATCCAACACTTTTGATTCGTTAGTTATTGGGAGGACTCGAGTTATAAAATCAACTATAGGACGGGGAGTGAAATACTGTCCGAAATTTCCTTTAAAATAAGAGTGCATAAAAGTTTCAAAAGCACGCCCCTTGGCATCTAAGTCTGTTTCTCCAAGATTTACTTTCTCTAAATATCCTACAACAGTTCTTATTTTTTCAGGTGTTAATCTAATATTATCTCTAAAAACCTCAGGGTCTCTTTTACGACCTTCTTCATAAAGAGCCAATACTCTTTTATAAAGTTTATCATTTTCTATTTTCTTACGTCTAGCTTCGTCTTTTTCTTCTTTTGCAGAAATAGTTATTACTTGAAAATCGTAAGGTTCTCCTGGTTTGCGATCTTTCCTTTCATCCCAAACCTTACAAAAAATCAATTTATCCAGTTCGTCAAACGCTTCTGATGGATTTAATTGACCTCCACCCCATAGAGCATCATGAGCTTGCTTAAATATTTTAGTAAGCTCACTTTCATCTATCGTTTCAAGGTTATATAGGGCTTGTTTGTTTCCGTCTTGTTTAATAGAATCAGCTTCGTAAACATAACGGTAATTTAGGAGTTCTGTTACCCCTTTACGTGGTATATCTTTGTGAGTGACTCTTGCATTGCTATTTAAATCAACTTCAAAAAACTCATTACGTATACCTGATGTAACCCAAACATATTTTATTTCACCTGCAATAGCATAACAATAACTATATGCCTGTTCTATTGCTTGTAAAAATTCAGGTTCTGAAACTTCTTCTTTTTTACATTCAACTAAAATGTAAGGAGTCTTCTTTTTCTCATCTTTGTAAACAACAATGTCAGCTTCTTTAGAGGAAGCCCCCATTTTGATGGAGACATATATTTCTATTTGGTTAGGATTATAATTATATTCGTATATCAAAGTTAAATATGTTTCAGCCTGTATAAGTTCCTCTGGATTTTTATAACTGCGTCTTTTCTTTTGTTTGGTATAAGTTATGAAGTTTCTATCTGTGTCGAAACTTATCAGATTATCCCTAACTCCTTGTTCTATGATCGTCATATTGTATTCTGTTTTTCTTTGTTCCAAAAATAGCTATTTTATACTGACTAAAAGATTTTAAAGATACCTAATTTTATTATATATGAGTTTTCAACGTTTGATAATACTAATTACAGAACGTAGAAGTTTTAAATAAAAATGGAGGCTTTTAGACCTCCATTCTGCATAGTGAATAACTAATTTATTTCTTATACCGAGCTCTGTAAAATTTAAAGGTCGTAAACTGGTCATAGTATATATCGCAAATAACATATTCTTTACCTGTATATTTTCGGTAGCGGTGTATTTCTACTCCAGATAGGTTTGAATAGCCTTGTGAGTGATTTTCGATTAATGTATCTCTGAATGTCTTTTGATATTTAAAATCTGCGTTCATTAGTTCCTTTTTGTAAAAGGATGCATCTTCACCGAATAGGCGAAATCCTAATTCAATACAAATATCCTCCAACCCAACATATTTTATACTTATGAACTTATCGTCCAGTTCATAGAAAGTCCATGTGCCCTGATAAGCTGATGGGTAAACATGCAGCGAGTTTTCGATGTTTTCTTTTGAATATGCATTTTTGCCAATATTTTCGACTATGGATTCTATCGAAAAGAATTCTTGTTTTTCAGCTCTACGAATAGAATCCCATTTTGCACGTTCAATTTCTTCGGCAATCTTGACTTTTTGAATAGAGTCTTGTTTTATAGAATCTGCTATTTGACTTAGCCGAAGATTTCTTAATCGAGTTTTCTCTTTACGTTCATAATATACTTTTAAACTATCTCCTGCTCTTTTTTCAATATAAGTAAGCACAGCAATATTTTTCTTTCCATTGATAAGGTCGCCGCCATATGTATCTTTCTCCACATACTTAGAATCAGCAAAGTATTGATATTTTGATAGGTTACTTTCGGTGATAGGTTCAGAGAATAGTGCCTCCGCTGGTGCTTGAAAAAAATTCTTAATTTTGCTACTTTGCGTATATCCGTTAAGTGGAATAACGAATAATACAATTATAAGTATCTTCTTCATTTTACAGCAATATTTTCTTTTTTAATTCAAATTCTTCCTGCGTGATAATACCCTTTTCTTTCAAATCATATAACTTTTTAATTTCGTCACTCGTACTTGTAGTTGAATGGGATTGATTTTGACTTCCGTTATTCACCGTAATATTTGTGTGATTCGGATAAGGAGTGTGATAGGTAGAATTAAATTTCTGGTTAAACCTATTTTCGTCCATTGTTAGTAGCCATATAAAATCAATCAATGAAACAATAAGGGGAATAAATGTCCAACAGAATAAAAGATATAGAATGCCTAATCCGGATTGATTCAGATAAAATCTGTGTACTCCAATACCTCCAAGAAAGATTGCTAAAATTGCTGCGGTTGTTTTACTTTTCATAATTACTTGTTTTTTAAATTAATATTTGATTCGTTACTACATAAAAAGTGCGTGGAACTTTATCTCATTCACTTCTAAGGTATCGCCAAACACCATGTAGACAAACAAGTAAAGCCCACGCACCATACGTGAGCATTATACTCATTATTCTTGTCTACATTAAAATTGGCGATTTTTAGAAGTAAGAATAAAAGCTAATGCTTTAAATAAATATGTATATTTTAAATATTTCTTCTTATAGTTTTTATTTTAATTGGTTCGTATGCAAAAATACTAAAAAGTTTATACCTATATTATAATATGTCTGTATTCTTAAATTTTCTGTTCTTACCTAAGCGATATACCCCAAGCTGACCGTACATGCAATCCAACTTAATGGGGACCCCCACCCCACGATAATTCCGGTGAGCAGAAGCTACTTCTTATCTAATTACTATCTTTATCGTATATTATTAAATTACTGTCTTTATATTTTTTCCACGCCACAAATAATAAAGGGATTATTTCAATTCCAATATCAGAATACCTATTACACGCTATCATAAATTCTAGTATCTCTAAATCATAATAGTCTTCAACTACACTACCTAAACAATCTATTATAACATCACCAATAACTATACCGTAATTAATTCCGAGTTCATCTTTATATTTTACTAGTCTATATCTGATTTCATTCATAATATGTTTATTTAAATAAAAGTAAAAAACGGACACATAATCTATATGTATCCGTTCCTTAAAAAATCAATAGTCTAAAACAAAAATTTTACCTCATGTCTGTAATTACAAATAAGATCTTTAGTTGAATAATTATCTTGTTCTAATTTTTCCTTTCTAATTCTTATCTGAGTCCACCCTACCTATTACATACTATGCAGTAAGTTTTCACACACCCTACTATAATCATTACTATTATTAGTAATATATACATAGTAATAAGTACAAACATTTATCCGCGAATCTGGTTAAAATTCTATTAGTTTATCCGTCGTTTCTGTATCTATTTATATACAGAGTTACGTTTATTTAAAAAGAACCCTGTTTTTTAGGCGTTTTCTCCTCTATACACTATGTATAGTGATTTTGAGAAATACCTTTAATCCATTTGTAGAAAACAGTTTCAGCATAATCTTTTGGTATAAGTAGTTTTCTGTATTTTTAGCGAAAAAAACGGATAGAAAAAAATACAAAAAGTGCTATGCACTAGGTTTTAGTATAAAGATAGATTATCTAAACATAAAAATACCTCATCATTTTAGTTTGATGAGGTATTAAATTATAATTTATATTTGTAAATATCTTTTGATATTATCTTTTGTATATGATGAAATAGTTGTACTCTTATTTACAAATTGTACAACATCTACGGTTAAATATCTTATGCTATTATTAACTTTATGATAACGTAACTTTCCACATTCACGATAATTATATAATGTTCGCTCGCTTACACGTAATATAATAGCGACTTCTTCTGTAGTTAAATATATATTTTCTGCCATAATTTTATCCTGCCATGTATTTATTAAAATTATCCCTTGCTTCATCCATTTTAGCTTGCTCCACTTTAGCATATATTTGAGTAGTTTTGACATTAGTATGTCCCAGTAACTTTGATACCGTATAGATATCCTCACCTGAAGAAATTAAAAGAGTAGCGAATGAGTGTCGTGATACGTGGGTAGAAAGATTCTTTTTAATCTGCGCTTTTATTGCAATCTCTTTTAAACGTTTATTTATTATTGCAGTTGCTGAACTAATTGCATTATGTATTTGACGCTTTGTTGCCTTATCTAAATCTACATCCAGTATGTTGAAAATATAATCATTGAGATTAATTTCTCCATTATTTTTATTTCTATTGCGTCTTCTTCTTTTTTCTATAATTTCCATAGCAATTCCCCCTAACTTAAGATTCATTTCTATACCACATTTACGTGTCATAAAAGACAATCTTTGTTTATTATAATTTTCCATTTTAACGTTAAGATATCACCTATCCTAATACCTGTATAAGATTCCATTAGAAAAATTTCTCTTGCATCACATAGCTTATTTATTGGTGTAAGTTTTAAATTAGCAATTCTTGAAATCTCTTTTGCGGTTAAAGGGCATCTTTGTGTTTTTTCTGTAGTCATTTCATAATCATTAAAAGGAAATTGAGACATATCTAATTTATAGTTTTTGTAAATATCCCTTACATATTTTGATAACCGTTTCATATTTGTAGTTACTGTATTGCGACAATTACCTTTTTCGGTTAAAAGATATTGTTCATACTTTACTATTAAACCACTGCTAAACTTGTTTATAGGCAGACAGTCTTTCTCGAAAAAAATCTTAAACTTATTCATTATGGCTTTATCTTTTTTATATAAAGAGATATTTCCATCTTTTTCTAATTTTTCTAAGTACGAGTTAGCATATTCAAAAAAATCTAATGAAGTCCGCTGATGAATATTGTTTCTAATTTGATTAATACCAAATTCATTATTTGCTTTAATTATAGAAAATGTCAATTCTTCACATTCTGCAACTGCCTGTTTAAGTTGGTAATTTTTCTCCATAGAATTTGGATGAGATTTTTTTACTACACAATTTTCTTCATCCCAATATTCTGGCTTTATTCTAAATACTCTTTTTTGAGTCTTCTGTCCATCGCGGTAAATTTGTATAACAACTGGTGCATCTTTCTTCTTTTTTGAAATTTTGTCTAAACGCATAAATACAGTAACTGAATAATTAGTTTTCATAATTTTTCTTTTTTATAAATTAGTAAATTTAATTGAATTTAAATTGCGTAGAAAAGTGGGTAGAAAATAGGTAGTAGATTTTTCTATTATGTTCTACTATTAATATATAAAAAAGAAATGAAACTTGCAAATCGCATCGTTGATTTACAGTATGAAAATGCATTTTAAAAGCAAAAAAGTGGAAAGTAACGGAAAGGTAAATTATATCCTCCGAGGTCACTTTAGAATAAACCACTTACAGAATATGTAGGTGGTTTTTATTTTAAGTAACAGCATCTTAATATTTTTGTGTATCAATCACAGCACTTTTGTCTATATTTGCCATATCTAATATAAAAACGCCTATTATGAAACGAATTACACTCCAATTAATGACCGTCGCAGTTGCATTTATTCTCGCATCGTGCGGTGGTAGTGCTCTTCTCGTAGCCCCGTCAGATAATAATCCAACATACACCGTTGATTATTTATTTGAGCATGATGGATGCAAAGTTTACCGCTTTTATGACAGAAGTAATTATGTGTACTTTACAAATTGTACAGGAGATGTAACTGCAATAAGCAATGATTCGACAAGTACCCGTATACAAACTATTACAAAAAGAAAATAAGAAAAATTGATCTGTATCAAAGACACTCTTATCTTCGGACTAAAGAAATAATCACCAACGTTCTATTACGCTTAAGTAATTTATCAATAACCGTTTATCGTTATGGAAACAATATTTCTATAGTGTTGTTCTAAGAATAAAATACAAAATAAAGCCAAATATGGATGCCGAAAATATGTAGCTTGCAATACTATCATATTTCTTCGTCACTTTAGATCTATTCATGTTTATATATCCGGATATAAACCATATAGCAAGGCTTAAAACGAGAAGAATAATGCTGGCAAATAAAAGAATAATTATAGCATTCATAACTTTATATATTTAAAAATTTATACCTCACCGAATTATAGAAGAGTAGTTATTTCTATTTTTAGAAATAAAAGTCTGGTGCTTTTCTGCATAAATATACGAAAACTCGCAGAAAATTCATATTTAATTAGTAAACAAGTTCCGCGTCAGACTTGTTTAAACTAATAATGAATAATAACTTCAACAAATATATTATGCAATTACTAAAATACTTTCTAATCGCCATCGGGGCTATTTCTATAGCTTTATTCATTGTCTTATTAGTCATCGGAGTTAAGGTTGTCTCCACTATTTTTCTCTATATTATAGGCGCGTGTGCTATAATAGCAGCCATTGGTTTTATCATTTTCTATGCCGGTAAGTTTTCTGCCCAGAATAGCAAAGACTAAATTATCATTCCCCCTTTAATATAAATAAGCAAAAGGGGCTCGAACCCCTTTTGCTTATTTCCTTTTATATCTACTAATATAGTGAAACTTCAATCCAACTGAGGCTCTAAATTATATTTACTAACTAAAGCTGATACCTCCGGATCTAACTTAGCACGATACACCTTTGTTGGATCTAACTCAAAAGCTTTCAGCAAATGACTAACTGCTTCGTCTTCTTTCTGTAAACGACTCGAAAGGATCGCTAATAAATACTCGACATTACCCGATGAGGGCTGCTGTATCAATAAATCATACGCCTTATTGTTATACCCCATGCAAGTCAGACACAGAGCAGCATTGTAATCAGGATAATTAGCCAATATATCAATCGCCTCCCAATATTTACGATCTTGCAACAAACGAAGTCCTTCTTCATAGTCAGACCGATATTCGACCTTTACAGTATCCGCATCTAATCCCGTACGATGCATATCAATGATAAAATCAACCTTTCTCAGCAATGGATAAACCGAATCCTGAATAATCTTATAATCTGCCGGGAATTGCTTTGCTATATCAGTTTCGCACTGATCAGGATACACAGCATTTGTCAGCATATTTTGGATTTCACTCAGATTTTCAATGTCATTTCGTTTTCGGATATGGACTAATAAAGCATTCCAGTCTTCGCCCCTATGATTGATTTTAAACAGATTTTCTACATTAGCTTCACCGGATAAAGTTTGAGACAAATAATTTCTTACCGAAGCAGCACGTTTTAATGTCAGTTCATAATTATCATCGTAATCACCCTCTAATGAAGTAGTCGAAATCATAGAGACACTATCAATTACAAATTCGGGAGAATTATTATATGTGCGGAATGCTTCTACAAACCTATCCATCTGTTCCTTATTACCTTGATAGTTGGCATCGTAAATTGACATTTGCGTTTTAGTTGTCTTATATTTCGTATAAACTGTCATACGATCATAGAGATTCCGATACAACTCTGTACGTTTAGTAATTAGAGATGTGTCGACAAGTTGAGCTAATGATGCTATAAAAAAAGATAAAGTATCAGCTTTCTGGAATGTATATTCGCTCTGGTCGATAGCCTGTACTTTGCTATCCATTGCTATACGAACAGTTTTGAGACCTTGAGCCACAGGATACTCTTGCGTATAATAGAAAACAAAATTATTATCTGAAGAAATTATAGTATCAAGCCTTATTTCAGCCTTATTCTCGTCGTAAGGAAATTTCACCAGATACTTAAACATATCATCGCTTCTAGCTGCCGAAACCTCATTCAGAACGATCTGATCAAAGAAGTATCTGTGCTTAGCAATCTCAACAGAGTCATTTAGAGTAAAGATATGATTCGTAACATCGCCAAGACCACGCTTCTCTTCATGTATTGCGCGATATTTTTTCGGAATAGCTCTTAACTCCATTTCTTTCAGCCATTGTACAGAATCTTTGCCACCAGGATTATTAAAATCATCCAAATACCGCCCTATATACTTCCTTGTCTTATGCTCATATTCTTTCATATATTTAGCATGCAAACCTGTCGTATCTTTTTTCTCAACAACATTACGCACCTTATGTTCCATTATCTTACGGGCATATGCATGATACTGCTCTGTCCTGTATTTGGTTTTCTTGGCATCTTCGTAGGCATCTTCTACTGCACGCTTATATTTCCATTTCTCGTAATCCATCTGCTCTTTGAAATCCTTCTGATAGATACCATAATAGTAGGTTTGGCGAGCTCGTATATCCTTAGATATATTTGCCTTATCTAGATATACGCTATCATATTGTGACTTATCCACAATAGATTTCATATATTTATCATAATCTGCATAATCTTGCTTTTGTTTATCAACAAATCCCTGTCCGCTTAGAACTACTTTCTGCAATGGAACAACCGAATCATTATGCATTAGTTTTGGGTTCAAAACCAAGCGCCAGTCATTAGACAGAATCTCTTTAGGTACAGTAATCTTAAAATCCACATTTATTCGACCATCACGTTCTGCGGTAAAACGACCCTGAGCGTTGATTTCAACCTCAGACAATCGATAAACTGCATTTGTATCCAATTTGTTCTGACCCTCTTTAAACGCAACTTCACCATCAGTTACACCATAGCTCGAGTCTCTGAATGTTACTTTTTCAGAAACAATCGAGGCTCCATTTTCATCCGAATTTGCTTTATTCGGGAGCTGAATGTTAGGTCGTTTAGTCTGCATAAACAGACGCTGAGTCATAATTGTGGGGCTAGGTGATGAGCACGAAATTGTTATCAGTGATACAAATACGCCTATGATTAACGATTTACATACCATAGCTGTAGGACTAAATCGTCCAGATTGTTCTGCTCTTGCAGGCCAATCAGAAAATATATATTCCAGAATTGACACTTTTGTATTTCTAAGATTTGTGTTAAATATTTTTTTAATTACGATGAAAAAGTCAAATGGATATCGCGGAATCATATTATACTATTTTACTTTATTTTGAGGTAAGATTTTTAAAAAATAAACCATGCGAACTTCACAGCCCACATGGCTCCAAAAACTTTACAAAACTACGTAAGACTGTATTTAAAATATAGGTTTACATTCTAAATACAATTTTATCTACTAATGATTAGTTGTATAGACTATCGTCTTCAACAATCATCATATCTTTTTCAGACTTTCTGTTATTAATCATTTTACAATTCCCAAAGAAATTAGCCCCTGCTTCGATTTCGATATTCAGGGCGGTAATATCTCCATCATAATATGACGAAGACTTGAGTACGATAATGTCATGTACTAAAATATTTCCATTGACTTTACCCATCAGTTCAATACTTTTACTTTCTATATTGCCAGAGACACAGCCATTAGGACCGATAATGACTTTTCCTTCGCAAGAAATATTACCTTCAACATTTCCATCTACTCTCAGGTCATCCTTTATTTTTACTTCTCCGGTAACAGTTACCCCTTCCGAAAGAACACTGTATTTCTTTTCTGCAAGGATTGTATCTGGTTTCGCTTTTTTATTGAACATTATTTTAAGATTGTATTTATTGTACTTATAAAAATTCTTTGTCAGCCTTTGGTCTGTTGACCGTTAAAACATATATTCCACAGCAAGCGACCATCTACGATTCTTGGTGGAGATGATCTGGTCTCCGAAAACCAACTCGCTTTCGGTAAGACCATGATCATAGCTAGCCAATAGTTGGAGTTTTGAGGTAAGATAGCAACCAATACCAACACTTGCACCAAAATCAAATCTATCGGCATTGTTTTTGAAACTGAGTGAGCGAGAACTTTCACCATCCTTAATTCTTCCTGACAAAGCGTAGGAAGAATTAAGACCGGCCTGGATATAATGTTTAATTACAAAGTGGTTGAACTCTCTACGTATGTTAAGCGGTATTTCGATATTGTTAGTTATAAAATGGTAAGTAATTCCCATATTATTCCCATAGTCTTCTTTCAATTTGAATCCTTCATACGAATATAGTAAGCCTGTATTAAATTTCCATCCGCTGAACGGCAAGTTAAAATCAGATATCAAGCCTACATTAAAACCTGTATATAAATCGGCATCCATGCCATTAAAATCGACTTTAGAATTATTCAGATTAACCCCTGCTTTCACACCTAAACGCTGTGCATTTATTGCAATAACAGGAACAAATATGAACAACAGGAATAGTACTTTTACTTTCATCAGCTATATTTAAATCAACTATTTTTATATTATTTCTATCGAATTGGGGCTACTAACCACGGGGATAAAACTTTCTTTCCAGAATAAAAAACCTTTGCAAGTTATGTGACACTTAATAACCATATTGGTATCCGATTGTTCCAGTATCGTCAGATGAGGATTTTTCATATCATTTATTCTCTTCTTGAGAATGGTAATAAGCATTACACTTTCCTTCATCGCGTTCACTGTCTTGAAAATGGTATCAACTTTACAAATCGAGGACATATAGAAGGCAGAGCGTTCATAGGCGCACCAATAGTCATCCATTTTATACAAATAGATGTTACTCTCTTCATTCCTTTCTTTTCTCAATATTTGATATATATCTTCCATAATCTTGCTTTCACCTATTATTTGTTAATACTCAAAAGCGGTTTTTCCGTGTATGTATTACCCGTTTTTCTCTGTTAAATTCTATTTGTGGCTTTTCTAAGCAGGAGCTAAACTCATGTGGCTATTGGCAAATGCATTGGTCTGCCCCTACTTAAAAATGCAGTATTATTTATTTTCTTTAATTCAAATGCCTATTCCAGAGTTAGCTTGTAGCAAGCACTTTTATTTTGGCCATAATCGTGTGACATCACATAAAATACAGTTGCTTCGGCATTCATCCAGAAATTTCCTAAATACCCCAATGAAACAAGCTCTCCGTTTTCGTCTGTTATATAAGAAGGGATAGTTCCAATTAATAAATCGGAAGTTTCGGTTGGACGAATCCTAACAATGTCATTCCCGCTTAAAGCGTATGGATTATCTTTACTATGCGTAGCCGAAATAGCTTTTACAGGGGTATGAGCAGATAAATCTTCAATCTGTCCATTTGTAGTATTTATTTTCAAATAACGATTATTATCAGGATTCTCTTCCTTTAAATCCACAACATATACGTACGAGCCTTTGGATTTAACCAAAGAAGAACCTTTCAAATAAGGATAATCACCTCTCACATAAGACGCAAACTCAGATATCACCGCCTGTGGAGTTACTTTAAATATGTGTTCTCGAATTAAAGGAGTTGGAACATCTTGATAGGCATACCCGCTCAAGAATACATTTCCATTCTCTGCCGCAGTTATTCCACATAAGACTACCGCTGTGGTATTTGTAGGAAAAGGAATACGTGATGTAAGATCAGCAACACTTCCATCCACACCCGATATTTTAAATAACTTATCAAAAGCTTTATAATACAAATTCTTTTGTTGGTCAACACACAGCGCAACATAACCTTCAAATTTTTCTGGAAGTTTAAATGCCTTTACAGTTTCTTTTGTTTGTAGGTCATATTTCATTACATCTGTCCCTTCAGCAAAATAAAAATTGCCATCTAAATCTGTGCATGCAATATTGCCACTAGAGCCTGCAATAGAGATGTCATCAGCCACTTTCTCCACTGTAAATATCTTATCTAAAGCACTCTTTGTTTCAACTGCTCCATTTGCAGAAATATCATTTATCTCTGCGTCACTCGAACAACTTGCAAATGAGATTGCAACTAAAGAGAAAATCAAAATTGTTTTTTTCATAAACTTAAATATTTGATATGTTATTTATAGACATATATAACCTAAAAGGCTTTAAGGATTCTGCGTCACAACAATAGTTCTTGTTAAACTACCTGCTCTAAAGGTAATAGTACCTGTACGCGCAGCTGCCGTAGCACCAAAAGTAGCTGTCACTGTTCTGAAGTTTCCCGAACCGGCGAATGTGATACTTGTGATCCATGCGACATCGCTCGATGCTGTAAGGGTAGCTGCTGTATTAGTATTCAATACCGTGCCGACAGTCTTTAAGCCACTTCCGCTAATAGTGATGCCGGACGAAACGCCTAATTCGTTTTTCCCATCCACTACCATATCGGTAATCTCATTATTTTCATCAACTATCTCAGCGAAAATATTAGCTGAATAAGTAGCATTCATTGCTTCTTGCAGGGTAGCATAACCGGTACCTGACACCTTAGTGATCTGTATAAGGTAACGATGATTGCGGACAATATGGAGTACCTGTCCTGATGCATTGGCTAACCAAACTTTATAATATCCGTCTACATTTTTATATTTACCTCTGATTATAACAGAAAGACCATTATTGGTTAATTCATTCGTTCTTTCATACATATACAACTCAGACGTTTTGTTACTGGTTGCATTCGCCCACACGCCTGTTCCCGAAGGCAACACATAGTCGATATAAGCAGAGCCTCCTATCAAACTAACTGTTGTAGGTGTAGCAGCCTCAACTGTATAGCTATTCGGTGCAACCTTTCCCATATTTGAACTCTTGAGCACTGTAAAAGCTGTTAATGAAAAATCGCTCATACCATTACTAGCCGTGGCTGTTGCACATTGGGTATACATAGAAGCGACAGTTCTCAACATTTTGATCGTACCTAAAGAGTTACCCGAAGCTACACTTGTCAATGCAGCCCTTCCCCACATTACCACCGGTAATGTGGGGGATGTATTGGCGGCTAGGGTATTTGTTTTTAACGAAGGGATCGCAACACTTTCCAAAGTGTTTATAGTAATAGAACTGAAATTCACAAGATCTGCACTATTCTCGTCGCGTCCGTTAGCAACAATGTGAAACGTACGGGCTTGAGTTGTGGCAGCTATCCTTACACTAAAAGCCTTGGTAGCTCCTGTTCCGGAGATACTATTTACTTTTATTCTTTGCAAAAACTTATTAGCCTGATCGAATACCAACAGGTCGATACAACGTACCGAATTCTCATCATAAGCTTTTAAGCCCACATTTTCATTTAATGCCTCTGGTATTTCAAGAGAGAAAGATAGTTCTACTTCTCTCCCCTCCTCTATTGCTTCCGAGTCCTCCGACAGACCACACGAAGTGGCTGCCAGTAGGAATAGGATATATATAATGTAGTGTTTCATTATTGGTTATTTATTTTTTAGTAGAGTAATACTGCATAAGTCTGGTACTATATTCATCTTTCGTCTCTCGTGGTAACATAGGTATTCCAACAGACGTATTTGATGTATTTAGAATAGAACGAGTTCCATCCCCAATCGTTGCCGTCGCAACACCTGTGTCTATATCATAAGTGATCATTCCCATTTTAGTATAATGTGTTCTGAACTTACTAGCATCATTAAAAGTAGAGTATATTGACAATATTGATCTGTCCTTTGCCCAATTGGTTTCTAACGTTCCTCCAACATTTGTAAAAGTACCAAATGACGTGTTTCTATTGTCAGTTGTAGGATTTTTAACCATACTCCCATTTTTAAATCCCTGCATTTTTAATAGTATAGGACTACCAATATCTGACGATTCAAACCAAGTTGCATATAAATCTACATAAATATACCTGATATCACGCTCTTTAAGATATTTAAGGTTTGTTTCTGATGCAAAATCAGTCATGTAGATCACAATATTTTCACTACCAGCTTTCGCTCGATTATCACCTCCCCATTCTAATATTTTTTTACCACTTCCACTAGGGTCGTATAGAATATTATTTCCTTGACTCCATCCCGTAGGTTTACCATCAACACTTGGCATACTTGTTCCTCTAAACTCACTAGCAGTATCCATGTCAACCCCACTACTACCAGTCCAATCATAAGTGACTAACAAATAATCAAAGTTGGCAAAATTGACATATCTAGCAGATTGTTTTACTATTATAGTTCGCGTCAAATTCACATCATTAATATGATATATAATAATCTCACCTTCCCTGTCCGGTTGATTAGGTTCCGCCGCCGGTATTACATATACTAGCTTCCCACCTTCATACTGAGCCTTAGTAATCCAAGACGATTTAGACTTAACTCTCCAGTCGGCATCTCCTCCTAAAGCTACGATTCCACCTTCATCTCCAGAAAGCCCCTCATTTGGAACCTCAAGAGTCACAAGAGAAGAAGTTAAATTCAAGTTACACACCTTCACTTCATCATACTCTAAAGTACCATTATTTACAAATTTGTAAGTCGTATTGGCATAAGTAGATCCTCTAGTGAATCGGAGTGTTTTATTACCTGTTCCCGTAGTGAAATTACAAGAAGCCACAGAAACGTCTCCTTCTATCTTCGTCCACAATGAAGTCGTTGGATTAACAGTCAGTGCAACATCCTTAAATGTTGGCGACTCTGAAATATAAATAATCTTCGGATCCAGTTTTATCGAACCATCAGTTACAAGAGTCGGCGCTTGGTTTACGGTAATCGTCTTTGTGAGATTCTTAACTTTAATCTTCAACGTCGTAGTTCGCGGAACCGTATAATCAGCCCCGTCGGCCACCAACTTAATGTTATTAGCTGCATCGAAAGAAGCTGTTAACCAAGGAGCTCCTGATTCTAGGGAGCAATCGGAGGTTTCCGCATTGGTTGCATAATAGAAATCCTTTTTTACTCCTATTGCCGTTTCTGTTTCTTTTACAGTCAGAAATGTTTGAGATATATCAGACATAACTGTATTTTCGTCCCAAGGCAGAATATTTAAAGTACCTTCTATTAATGCCGCCGATGCATCTGTTTCTCCTCCTAAGGAAGATATATTGAGTGTTAAGTCGTAAATTGTATTACGGTTAATCTTATAACCGTTTTCTTTATTGATAAGAACTTTATAATAGTTGTCTGTGATAATTTCGCCACCAACACCTTTCTGATAAGGAATTTGCAGAAGGATGTAGGTCGCATTTTTCTCGATATCGTAAGTCGTACGTAAATTTTCGCCGATATAAGAATGAGCTATCGTTTTTGTTGTTGTAGCAGTCCTTTCAGATGGTGTAACTACCTTATTTGCATACGAAAAATAAGTCGCAGTAGCAGGATTCGCTGTGTTTGAAACAAGGTAAGTACGATCGGCTACATTCACCATCTTAACCGAAGGGTTTTGATTAAGGGGAGCCAGTGAAATAGCTGCTCCTCCAAAAGTGAAATTTTGAGTGTTAATCGTCATTTGCACTTTAGCTATATTACGAACTAAAGAGACAGACGCTCTGTTATCGGTTGCAAAAACATGGCTCTCTTTCACGCCATGCATAATGAAAGGTTTATCAGTATCAGGTTCAGCAATCTCAGCTGTAATTGCGTCAGTTATTACAGCCTTCAGATTGCTTTCACTGCTAATGGCATTCAGTTTACTTTCATTGACATTGGCAACCACATGTATATTTCGGGATATACTCAAATCCGATAATATTGCCGAATTGAGTAACATTATAACCTGATCGCTTGCCCATCGGCTCATATCCACCTCTGTAGATGGATCAGTAGGTACATTCAACCGCACATAGAACTCTTTGGCTCCGGTTGTTTTATTGAATATAAAAAGTGAAATGTTATTAATCAAACTTTCGTTATCTGCAGATCTTGTTGTTGCACCATCAGATTGGACAGTAGGCAATTGTAAAGCAATAACTGCCTTTCCATCAATTGGAGCTTTCGACTTTGCAAGTTCGTCATCCAAATCGACCGAACAGGAAAGAAGAAATAGAGCAACAATAAGGAAACTTATTCTTCGGATATATTTATAATACATAAAGCAAAAATTTATTGTATCAGATTATTTACGACATACTGCTCTTTTAGTCCGTCCAAACCGGATATAAAGAGATTTACTTTTGTTGATAGAGCAACTCCAGAAGTTTTGCGTCTCACTTGTATAGTAGCAGGTGAAATTGTTTTTTGACCAAAAGTTTTACTTTCATCGACAAACTCGAAATTGTTCGTGTCTTCAAGTGTCACCCACCAGTTACGCTCCTGTTTCATATTCATACTGAAAGTAGCCATTGTTGCGGTAGTCGAAATCTGCGACATGGCATACATATCGACATCTTCGTTAGAGACTACTGTTGCCCAGTCTTTCACATCCACCTTTACCTCCACTCCACCTTTGGCTGTTAAGCTTACCAACAGAATTTTATTGTTTTTAGGGGGAATGGGTACAACAACCTCTTTTATGAAGTCGGTCGAGCCTGCCGTTTTTAAATTTACTTGCACAGTAATCAGATGTGTCGAAAAATCGCTTGCGGACGTAGACTTATGTGCAGGTATGATAAAGTCTATTGTATCGCTTACCTGATGCCCCGATATACTTGGAGAATTAGATATCGCAAACGTTTTTGTCATCGGTACACCCACTGTAGGTGTGTTTTTATTGGGGAACAGCGAACCGTCCCAAGATAAACTTGTAGGAACATTTTTAAGAGAGACAGTACCGGCACCGGTTTTAAACCCGACACCATCTGCAAGAACTACGCGCACTTTCGCTACATTTCGTTCGAGGATAGCTTCCGCAGTTTCATAAGTATCCTCTGTAATAGTTATTCCATTAATAGTCGCAACACGAATCTCCGGAACATCAGGCAATATTCCCCCGGAAGGTTGAGTTACCCACATCGGAGTATTTGACCTAATAAACGAAGCTGTAGGTGGAGTTAATCTTGAACGGATATCCATTTCGCTGCAAGCCACTAATACAAAATTCCACTTCCCAACAGCTGTGGTCATTTTTAAAGATTCGCTGGTTCGCTCAATGTTATTGTTCAATATTTTATGATGGAAAAAGTTTGTGTTTGGGTCCTCGCCGTTAAATACGTAAACCTCCGAATAATCCCGTATGTTATCCGAAACATTGAATAAGTTTATTTGGAGACCTTTCGTTCCCGTTTCAGGCACCTCTACAGCTCGTGAATCCGGTGCTAATTCGTCATTGCCGCAAGAAAAGCAAACAATAAGTAAAGCTAAAATTGAGAGGAAATGTTTTATTTTTATGTACATCTTTTTTACATTTTTAGTTAGGAATATAGCTTGTATGGTATAATGACATACAAGCCATATTTCTCAACCTTAATTCTTGTATAGGAATTGACTTGTATTTCGTATTCTTCTGGTCATCTATTGAAAAGTGTAGTGTAAATTACACCAAGCTATTTTGGCTTGCTTATCTTTCAATAGAGACAGAGAAGGGAATCCCGCATAATTAAATGCTCCGAAACAGGTCTCATCACTACTTTTTACTCTGCACTTATTCGTTTTATGTTGTTTTTCGACATGGGTCAAGCCTTTTCTTATGACTAACTTCGTCTTGTCGCCATGTGCAAATGTTATCCATTCTTCCTTTTGAGCATTATAGATCTGCAAGGCTCCTTTCTCGAAACGGTACTTATACATGTTTTTATCGGGAAAAAGACAAAGTCTCGACTCGTCGATAAAAGCAAATACCAAATCTCGGTAACAGGTGTCTACGTTTCTTATGTAATCAAACCAAAGTCTTTTCAGGTCTAAATCTGATGTTTCGAGTTCCATAGCCCCTCTGTTGGAACCAGTAAACATCTTAAACTCTTTTATTTGTCTATTCCTTAAAGATAGAACCAAGGGTAAAATATTCTTTTTCATATTGTTTCTCTTATTCTAAAGTTTAATTCAAGATGGATAACACATTAAAAACAAACGACGTGAGTATGGAAGAGGCTACTTAATCGTTGATCATGAAGCCGCCATATTTACCATCGGACGCAATATTTATTTGAGGTGCATTAGCCGGTGTAGCAACCGAATCGATACCAATAACTAATTTCTTAGCTCCCAGTTTTTCTTTATCGAAAAGGATGATACCATTCAGATTCACTGCACTTCTATTACCATCGCCCCAGATTCGTAAATCGTGCAGGTTTGTCAATACAAAATCTTTACCTTCTGTTGCAGTAGTTTCTGAACTTACAGAACATGAAATATTTACATCTCCTCCTGTTGCATTAGTCAACAATACTCCATCGGAAGCTCTCAACAGAGATACTCTGAAAAATCCTGATACGATATTATTCATTCTTCCATGGTCACCCAACGAATTGATGGCGATCATTGCCGGTTGATCAATTATAGTACCTGTAGAACTTAATAAAGAACTTTCGAATCCGATACTAACATCATTTATAGCATATATTTTATTGAAGTCTACTACTACAGATTTAGGTAATTCGTAACGAGTATCATTCAGCGTTTTCACATTAAATTGTCCCGTTTTCGAGCCTTTTGTTATCATCACACGTGGGATAATTCCCATGTCGAAATCTAAAACGTCAGCTGTACCCTTACCATATATACCGTCGACAACAATATCTGATCCCGTAGAATTAATAAGTGGTTCTCCATTCGTTTTGAAAATACCCAACTCATATACTACATCTTTGAGACCTTCTACACCATCTTCGGTATTAACCAATTTAACCAATATCTCATGGTCTTCGATTGTTCCGATACCTACCGGTTTAACAGGATAACTTTGTTTGATATTAGCTAATTGAACTTCAAACATTTTTTGTCCTTCCATCAGGTTATTAGCTTTGACAGGAACTTCAATTTCTTGTTTTATCATGTAATGAGTAGCTCCATCATTAGCAGGAACAAAAGACAGGCTTCCTTTTATAGGAGTATAGTTATTCGCTTCCGTTGCAGTTCCTGCCTTAGTGAAGTACTCAACAGTCACAGGTACCGGAGCACCTTCACTTGTTGTTGAATAGCCCGTAAGAGTCACTGTAAACAACGCCGTAGTATAACCATTCACCGGTTTATTTATTCTCACATCAGACACATACAGTCCGTGTCCCAGTTTGATCAAGCGATTGCCCATTCCTTTAAACAGGACATCACCGTTAGATGTAAAATATACTTCATCGAATGTATTTCGGCCATCTTCCACAGCATAGCGATCGAAAAGAAGATCACCTGAATTAGACAGCATACAGATACGTCCGGTAGCACTACTAGCCAGAAAAATACCATTCGGAGTTAACTGCGTTTTATCGAAGTTACCATCGGTAGCCTTTTGATATATTTGACGACCATCTTTAGCTAAACCGATAATAGAACCACGACCAAGATCTGTATCAAAACCAACAATCACCGATTCTCCTGATACAGGATTCAAGCCCATACCCGATATACTGCCTTTAAGTATATACTTTTGAAGATCAGTACCATCATTACGTAAAAGAGAATAATAAGATTTACTAGAACCGTTTCCTCCCACTAATATGTTACCGTTATTTGCAAGGTATAGATAGTCAACTGTAGCTTTATCCGAAGATGATGCGATTTCTTTATTGAAAACAATATCACCTTCTGTACGTATCTTTATTATGCGACCACCTGTTGTATTGCTGTTACCGATCAAGAATATATGATCATCCGCAGCTGTCAGCATTTTTTGAATCTGGAAATTATTATCCGTCAATCTGGTTACAAAAACAGGTTTACCTTTATTGTCTAATCTTACAACCGATGCTACTTTGTTCTCGTCTCCTGTGAAAGCCACATGTATATACTCTGTGCTGCTGCCCAAAACATCAAATCCAATGCATGAACCACTTTCTCCGGAAACATATTTATACACTTCTTTACCGGAAGCATCTAATTTTCCAATCATTCCCGAATGGGTTGTTCCCATTTTGGTTTCATATCCACCGAGTATCAGACTACCATCTCTCAGCTGTTTTCCGCATAGTAATTCACTGCCATCTTCGCCCATATAAACATCTGACGATACAGCACCTGCATTATCTATAATAATAGCACGTCCACCTGTTATGGCTGTTTTCTTCTTTGCCTTCCAGTGAGCAGACTGCCCCAAAACCAATATCTTATTATTTCCAAGATAATGAACATTGTTAACTGTTGTAAAACCGTCGGGAAGACTACGAGAAAAGAACACTTCTCCGTCTCGCTTCACCCATGAGATTGTAGTTTTTCCATCATTACAGCCAACTAATACAACTTCGCCTGACGATGCCGGGCAAACATGCTGAAAATTAGTATTATCACCATATATCCTATCATAAACAATAGGCATATACTGAGCGTTCGCTTTTTCTACCGAGAATACGGCTAAAAGAGCCAAAACCAGTAAACTTCCGTATATTCTCTTTCTATACTGCATTGTAAAATATTTATTTGTTATTTAATTATTCCTATTATATCTACGCGCCTTGCTTTGCGATTCATCCAAATTCTATTGGACCATGAATTATAGTTGCTTGAGTAATCGCTATGGAAAGGAACTTCTGACGAATCAACTTTGCCGACTCTAACTTTCCCTTTCCCGGAAACAACTACCTTGACATTAACGCCTTGTTCGGCGAGCCACTGAGCAACGATTTCAGCCCTGCTATTCGATAAATTATAATTATAGAATTCGGTACCCATTTCGTCGGCATACCCATCTATAACTAGCGACTCAATGTTTTTCAGATTAACTTTTTTCAGCCAATTAGCCAAATCCGTAGTTGCTGCATAATCCAAATTGAAACTATCGAAATCGAAGTATACACTCAACATATGTTGGGTATAATTGAATTGAGGTAAAGATTCTTTACGAAGATTATTATAATTCCCTTCGTTACCTATCAGACTAATAGCTCCATTCGATATAGCCTTCGATTCTGACATACCGTAAATAAGGCTGTTCTTCTTGTCTGTTTTATTACGCTCAAAGTAAAAGATATCATCTTTGTTTACTCGTTGCCTATCCGATACAATATAACCTGTATTCAGATTGATGCGTAGCATACCAAAATCGTTGAGTGCGGTATTTAGAGGGTAATCGAAATGAATTCGGCTACCAGGTACCACACTGTTATTTTCATAACTTATACCATAAAGATCGTATCCGCCAAAACCAACATGACCATTGGACGAGAAGACAAGCATATCTTCGTAAAAACATGGAGATATTTCATCACCTTCCGTATTTACCTGAGGACCCAGATTGATAGGTTCTCCCCATCTTTTATTTTTTTCGTCCCAATGTGCTACGTAGATATCATATCCACCAAATCCTTCCGGTATGTCGGACGAAAACAGTACAGAGCGATCGTTGTTAAATATATAAGGATGGGCATAAGAAAATCCCTGTTTTTGTGGAAAAGCTTCTGTGAAAGCCGACCATCCGCGACGCTTAGCATCGTATTGTGAATAATATAATTTTGTTTGGAATGTATTGATACCCTTCTTTGACATTGATATCTGATCTCCCTTGTCGTAAGACACTTCGGTCACTATTATTTTGCTCATATCATGAGAAAAAGATAATGGTCCGTTTTGTAAATAAATAGGAATAGAATGTAATACGTCATTCTTCTGATTATCTCCTAATGATCCATTTTTCAAATAAACAGGAATAGAATTTGATATGGCATCCTTCTGATTATCTTCATTACTTAACGAAAATTTTGAATTTTCATCTAAAGAATAATATCTTGTCCGGTGATAAAATTTCTTATTGGGATCATGAAACCTACTGTTACTTGTAGCATAGAAAAAATCGTTTTGCATCCTACCGATCCAAAATTCGGAATTGGAAGTACCGGCACTTTCTACTTTATCTACATTATATTCGGGAGCACCTACCGGCAAAAAACCATCTTCGAAATTCAAAGCATGCAATATGTTCTGATAACGTTGATCCAGTTTATACACATCGCGATAAGCATATTGTCTGGCTATACCGCTTGCCTTAATTTTTTGACCCGAATATCTAAGTGCATCAAGGTAGTTACATACATCGACCGCAGTAAATAATTCTTCACCCGAAGCCATAGCCGCCTCATAATGAGGTATTGCTGACAAATAATCCAGCAATGTAAGATATAACCGTGCTGTTTTCAAATGAAGTGCTGCTGCATACTCAGTACTCATTGAGTTAACAAAGGCAGACTCATAAATCTCCATCGCTTTATCGAACTCTTGCCCGATAAACTTACGGTCAGCCTTCATCTCTATTTTTCGGGCTTTGTTGTCTTGTTTACTTCCTTTTATCTCCTTCGAATATGTATAAAGAGATATACCCGATAAAAGAACCAAGGATAAAAGCCGTATTTTTATTTTTCTGTTTATCATTATTTCTTACTATTATCTGAATATATTGTAGACAATATGAACACCAAATTTTGTAGGTCCCCAATATGATTTTGTCCTTTTCTTTTCGAGTGGATATTCGGCATACTCTCCACCTAATTGATATTTATCATATTGCATATGAGCATAACCCAAACCCAGATTAACATCTAATCGAAAACGGCTCGATATATAAAATTTGTAACCTGTTGTTATCCCACTGGATAGTCCCCATCCCTTTCTTCTATAACTCATCTTAGACTCATCGCTATTCTTAAATCCTATATTGAAATTACCATACATAGCGTAAGGACCGACATAAAGACCATCCCATAAATCATTTGTATAATAAAATTTAGGTTTGATATAATATCTGAAATCTACACTAGTAATGAGTGCTCTGAAAACTTCTTCGTCTTTTTTGAAAAGATAAGGTGCCCACAGAATGTCACCATTGAGGGTTAACTGTTTTCCTACCGACCATTCAACTCCGATATTAGGATTTCCTGTCGCAATAAGCGGAATGTTCGTTTTAATCGCTTGAGCCTGCGACTGAGGGCAATAAAACAAAAGGAGTGTTAAACAAACCAATATGTATCTTAGAAAATGTTTCATCGAAATAATTGTGTTTAATATATTTTATAATATGTATTACATTTCTATTCCTCCATTACCTGGAGTATTATTATCTGTACCTTCTATATCCGAATACCAGTCATGGGGGTTACCCAACTCTAGTATTTGTACATTATTACCATCTATTGTTAATACAATGGTTTGTGCCATATGCAGGACAACGGCTTTACCCGTTTTACTATCAACCGCATCAACATTGAGGGTTTCTATTATGTTGTTACCAGCGTCCATGAAACTTATTTTGAAGCTAAAAGCATCCGAAGAGTTACCTTCGGCAGAAAGATCCGGAGACGGCAAGTAGTAGTTTTCAAATCCAAATTCAAAATCCTTATAAGGACTCTGATATAGTTCTGCACTCAAACGCATTTTGTCATCTATACCATTACGAGATGAGCGGGTCTGAACCGAATCAGACAGTTGAGATAAATATTGGATAGTACCAACACCCGAAGCTATAATGTCAACTTTTTTTATATTGTCGAAGGAAAGTTTAGGATTTACTTTCCCTAGATTTTTCATTGCAAAACAAATACGTCCAACGTATTGATGTTCGAACCATGCTGTATCGGTAATCGGTGGCCCTGGTACACGCATATGCGGCTCATTATAGTCGACTAATATAACTGGTGGTTCCTGATAATAACCATCTTCAGATTGTTGTAGACCGAACCTAGCTGTGTTGTGTGATTGAATATCCGAAAATCCGATATTCTGCATATTCGTAAAACAATACACATGATGTAATCCCGGCAAAAGTTTGAAATGAAAGTTTCCGACTCTTGATCTTGCGTTTTCAGCAAAAGGATTTACCGAGTAACGCTCTCTTTGGAGGTCTGTATTGAAAATGTATATCCTTACATCTTCTACTTTGTATGTATCTGTCATTTTCGCGGCATCCGCTTTAGGGACATATACAACATAGTTTGTCTCATCTTCAAAGTAATCATACGTGCACGATGAAAACATGCACATACATACTAGAAAAATTATAAGATAGATGCTCCCGGTATATTTATATTTACTTGTCATTTGTTCTTTACTTTATAAAGATAAAGGCTTCTGATATGAGAGTCCCCTTCTGTATAGCATTGAGAGCCTTACTCTCAACACTATACAGGGAACTACTCACTTATTGAATAAGAATGATTGTTATTTAAAGTTCTAAATCAGATCTGTCAATGTTTGCATTCCAATCTTCAGGAGCTGTAAGATTTATAATTAAACCTCCCTCAGGATCAGGAACAGCCGGTATCGTGATCTTACCTTTAGATGTAAGTGTCAGATTTATTTCTCTTATAGTATTCGCTGTAAATGCATGAGGTATATAACCATACCACCATACTGTAGTAGGCGCACTCAGTACTGTATTATTATCTAAAACATAATCTTTTGGAGCCAAAGCACTCACACGGATTATATATCGTCTGTTACTTGCAACAGGAGCATCAACACTTACTACTTCTGCCGAAGGTAGATTAGGGAATACTACTATATCTTTCCAAAGTGTAAAACCAGCTGTTAGCATTTGAGTATTATTTGAATAATCAGCCGCTGCCGGATTAACTGCATTAAAAGCAGTAGCACCAGTACCACCTACGATTAATTCATTAACATCATTAGCTGTACCTGCCACGATTCCACCCGCAAATGTACCTTGTTTAAATCCTAACTTTTGAGGTTGTCTTTGGATTAGTACAGATGCTTTATCATCATCGAATTTCACAGTCGCAGGAACAGCCTCTCTGTTTATTCTTACGCGTAATAATGATACTTCACGTTTCAGTTTCAAAGCTGTAGCCAATGTTTTAGTAACACCTTCTTCGATTTGTATACCGGTAGCATAAGCAGTAAATACTTCAGATGGTACTATATAACCTTTTTGAGCTGCATGCGCTGCGCTTTGTGAAGTATGCACGGCAGGCAATGTTCCAGGTTTCAATTTTGCAAAAACATCAGTATTCAATAACTTATCTTCTTTTACATTATATTGACCCCATTGTACTGCTGTTGTTCCGATGTATGTCGAAACATGCGTAGCAACGCTACTTTTAGCATTAGCAACCAAAGCCAGATCGTAAGTTCCAGTTCCTACAGGGATGTTAGTCCATGTAAATTTTGTAATTGGTGTTCCCCCTGCATTATATGGATCTAGATAGTCAGAAGCATATACAATCTTTCCTGTTCCAGTCTCATATAAAAAC
Source organism: Dysgonomonas sp. ZJ709 (assembly GCF_011039195.1). Lineage (NCBI taxonomy): Bacteria > Pseudomonadati > Bacteroidota > Bacteroidia > Bacteroidales > Dysgonomonadaceae > Dysgonomonas > Dysgonomonas sp. ZJ709. Next base: position 82,253 of record NZ_JAAKEM010000015.1, on the reverse strand, counting down.
ATTTGTACACTCTCAATATTCTTCCAAGAAGTAAGCGGAATTGCTTTTGATAGTGCCGGATCGGCTTTTGTGTTTGTTTGATCGAAAGAGATTGTAGCTTCGATTGCACCTACAGCCTTTTCTTCTGGTGTCTCAAGAGTCTCATCACTGCTACATGCAGTGAATAAAAATCCAGACATAATTAAACTAATAAATACTTTCTTCATTTTTAAAATTAATGTTAAATAAATAATTGCAATGACTATACATTTTATGTATTATAAACTATTGTGTGTGATATCAAGGAGTTTTTCTTGAATATTTTAAAATATTTTTATAATAGTAATCCGGGGGTTGTTTATCCGGCGTTCGTAAACAACCGATATCATATATTTATAACAAAGTCTACTATTTTATCACCTTAAAACATTGGTAACCATTGCGCTCATTGTGGAGAATACACACTTCTATATTACTCATTATCTGACTATAACCTTTGTGATAAAGTTTTCCATCGAGCAGTACTTGCGGCAATTTGCAGCAGCACCCATCTTCTACAATAACAGGTCTAATTGAACATGCGCAATCTCTATCAATTGATAAACATTGAATATTAATTTCCAGACTAACATCCATATATCCGTTGCGTTGCCTTAAGGTATTCTTGTGAGACTCAACTCTGTACATATCCAGTTAATGTTTGGTGGCACTTACATATATCTTAATAGATCTATAAATCTGTCACTTTCTAAGTGTCAGATCATAATAAAAACACAACATATACTCACTGATAATCAAACACATATATGCAAGACAGAAGAAGCAAAAGAGAAGGAAGTTTAATACAAAGTTAAACATCAAAACAAGAAATAAGAGACAGCTTACACCAAATAAGCTGTGAAAAGAACACCTACCAACGGATACAACTGAATGTTAAACGATAAGATATAATCTATCTCGTTAAACATTTGCTAAACACATTGTAAATATGAATGATATAAGATTATTATATCCAAACGAACACCTATACTGTGCGAATTATAGCAATAGAGAAAGACCTGTTATTGAAAGAAAAGATCTCACCAAAGATTCCACCTGGGATATTAATACTTTAACAAATAAAATAGTGTTTCTGATGAAAGGAAAGCTGAAATTCTCTTTTGGCTATTTCTGCGATGAGATAATAGAAGAGGGGAAGATGTTATATGTCCCAGCATTCTATCATTTTAAAGGATATGTCGAAGAAGATGTTGCTTTAATTATTATTCGTTTGGAAAATAAAATGCAATTTTGTGATCGATACCGAGTTGAAGATTTAGTTAAACAGACCTCAACAATTCAGTTAGATAATAATATAGCATCCTCAGGGTCCTTGGAAATCAATGCTATTTTGAAGGATTATTTAGTATTTCTAGATACTTGTATTTCTAAAGGACTGAAATGTAAATATTTCTTTGAAATAAAAATAAAAGAGCTATTTTTCTTATTTAGAGCTTTTTACACGAAAGAAGATTTGGTAATATTTTTCAATATGGCCTTAAGTATGAATACTAATTTTGCTGAACATATCATGCAAAACTACAGCAAATATACAACATTGGTGCAATTAGCAGAATCAATGAATTATTCAGTTTCAGGTTTCGAGAAAAAATTCAAAAGGACTTTTGGAACATCACCTTATAAATGGATGAAAAAGCAAAAAGCTAGTAAAATATATCATGAGATAAGTACGAGCGACCGTAGTTTTAAGGAAATAAGCGCGGATTTCGGGTTTAATTCTTCTTCTCATTTCAATGATTTCTGTAAAGATTGCTTCGGGCAAACACCAGGTAATATTCGTCAAAATAAAATGAATGGCGGAAATTATTAACGAATGGTGGAAATTATTAACAAATAGGGAGAAATACAGAACGGATTTGGGTTGAGAATGTAATACCTTTGTCAACATTAAAATGCATAAGACATATTGATCATTCTGACACTTAGAAAGTGACAGATATGTCTTTTACCTTGTGATTAATATACAAATGTAATAAAAAGAGGGTGAAAGTCTACTCTTTGACTGCTTATTAACATAATAAAACGTTTTTTAATTAGACTAAAATGGCATATTTATTCATAAGTTGAATAACAAAGCGCCCAAAATAAAAATATCCCCTCATGAATATCACAAGAGTGCACATAAATTAATTAAGGTCTACTTATAAATTAGCCTCGCTTACGAATATTGGAGGGATAAGTACTCGTTCTGTTAAGAGCTGCGCTAATAGCTTCATTCGCCTGATCTAAAATGGAACGTTCAAATGAAGCTAAATAGGTATAAGTAGTCTTTTCGTTAGAATGCCCCAAACTTTCACTAATAACCCACAATGGTAAGTTCTCCCTTTTAGCAAGAGTAGCCCATGAGTGTCGAGACATGTGTGTAGAAAGCGACTTGTTGAGACCAGCAAGATGAGACAATTCCTTAAGTTTGTTATTTTGAAGACGTAAAGCACTCTCGTACTGGAGTCTAGAAGATCTGCCACTATCTGCAATGATTGGAAATAAGTAAGGCGAATATGCCACATCGTCACTAAAGCTATCAATTATACCTTGCAGCGTTGATGTAATTTTCACTTCCATCAGCTGTCCCGTTTTTTTGCGATAATAAGAAATAACACCTCTGCGAATATTATCCTTACGCAGATATGCCAGATCGACAAAACTCATTCCGCGAGCATGGAAACAGAAGAAAAACAGACGCCAGCAAGTATAAAGCTTTTCATCAACAGATGAAAGTGCAGATGAAGTCTTTTGATCATTATTATTTAATAGTTGTGAAAAATCTAAATTGTTAAGTAGTGCAATTTCTTCTAAACTTAAAGCTCGTTTTTTTGTTCGTTGAAATCCGGTAAAAGTCCCAGAGAAAGGATTCTCAGCTTTAGCAATAATAAATTTATCTTGAATAGCTTTATGATAAATAGCGCGTAAGTTACGAATATAGAAAGAAATAGTATTCAATGATTTATTCTGCAGTTTCATATGTCTCTCGAAGTCCCTAACAAAAGTTATATTAATATGCTCCAATAACAAATCTTCCCCTTTATTAAATTTCATCAACTGGCGAACTGTTGTACGATAAGCACGAGCTGTTCGCTCTTGCCCATAATCGAAAAGCAATCGGGCCTGCTTTTCAGTGTAGTGATATAACGAATTTGTTTCTTCTTCGAGATAACTTTTACACACAATATCGCTTATTTCATAACGTCCTTGTTTTTCAAGATCAGCTATTACTTGTTCCAACCTATTTGCAATTTGTTTTATCTTATCTTCTAACTCCCGTAGAAATTTCACTCGAAATAAAGGTGCTGCCGGATAGACGATAACCTGTTTATTACTATCCCATTCCGATTGATTAATAGATGATGCTATTGTTATCACTTTCACTTTACGCTGGTGAATAATACGAAAGCAAAGACTGCCTTGCGATTGTCCGACTTTGCTTGAAGGCCGATATAAGATTTTAACAGAAGCCATAGGTAGTAATTGTATTAATATAAATCTGAAATAACAGTCTTCACAAATGCATATTTTATAGAATAACATTTGCAGGTGGAAAATTGTTACCAAAAGAATTGCAAAGATATAGAATATTAAGAAGTTTTATATGAAAAAAGCATAATATGTATCCAATATTAACTAGAAAAAATGCCATTTTTCCTAGCATTCAAAATAGATTCAAAATTTAATTCCAGCATACTTTTGCAATAGCAATATCAAAATATAATAGATAATATTAAATAAGGATTTTCTTACTAAGGTCAGAAAAAAATTGTTTGCGAAATGACCTAAAAAATAACAAATAACAGTAGAATATAAAAAGAATCTGTCCAGTAGAATGGCACTAAAACGAAGCCAACTCTTAAATCACCTCCATTTTTCCTCCTCAAAAAAAAGGAAAGTGTATTCGTAACGAGATGAAACTCATTATTAAATACAGAAACACGAGGACAAATAAATCTTCTAAACCTTTAGCCTTACCACTAGAGATACACTTCTCTGATTAACATATATTGAGCATTATACTTTAGAAAATCGAACTACTCTATTCTGTAAATTTAACACATTTTGATATTCCCAATTAGATTTAAGCTTTCAATTATTAATTATTTTAATATTATGTTTTACAACATACTACAGCCATTCCACAAGCATATAAATCAAATTTAAAGCACACAAACGCACTAATAAACAGCCTATTATTAAAACATATTAAATAGTAATTGTTGAATTTTTAACTAAAACTTAATCTAAGAAGATCTGGCTCAATATAATATTTTTTTTTATTAGGATTTATTTATACGTTTACAGCCTAATACATAAAAAACATTAATTTAGGATTTACAGAGATTGCTCTCAAAAAAACACTTATTACACCTTGATAAAGAATTCGCAATCAAATTTCTATCATTTGTCATACAATATGTATTTCTGACATTTAAATAACCCTATGCAAAATCTAATACAAAATATTTCATCTTTTACGCCCATTTTTTCAATTGAAAATTTGGAAGTTAACTGTGTTTTATTAGAGAGAGAGAGAGAGAGAGAGAGAGAGAGAGAGAGAGAGAGAGAGAGAGAGAGAGAGCATAACAAAAAAATAACATTCTCAAAAGAAAAGTTTGTCGAAAAGCACAACCTTTCTCTTTTTTATACAACGAATATACAGGATTCGATATTTTTAAGTGATTCAGTAACCACTTAAAAATATCGAATCCTGTTTTTGTGTTATAAAAAGGATTTATATACTAAACTAATCAATCAAACAATCTAAAAAGCTCAAGAAGTATGAAACATGAGGGACGACTCAAATGTCGAAAATCTATCGGACAAGGTTTAGGTAGATTTGCCTTGCGCATGAATATGTTATTCATGGCGCTATTCGTATGCACACTAGTGAGTGCGCAAACCGATAAAATTTCAGTAAAAGGGATAGTTACTGATAATATTGGTGAGCCACTTATCGGAGCTAGCGTCTACGAAAAAGGAGAAAAGAATGGAACAATGACAGGTGTAAACGGAGATTACACACTATCGGTTTCGAGTAATGCAACACTAGTCGTGACCTATGTGGGCTTTATAACCAAAGAAGTAAGAGTCGCGGGCAAAACAACAGTGGATATAACACTGGACGAAGATGCAAAAGTATTAGATGCTGTCATAGTTACAGCCCTCGGTCTAAAACGTTCAGAAAAAGCATTGGGATATGCAGTCACCGAATTGAAAGGGGACGAACTGAATGTAAATACAATCAATCCAATTGCCGGATTGCAAGGTAAAGTCGCCGGTGTTGATATATCACAATCGGATGGTGGTATTTTTGGTGCTACAAAAATTCAGATTCGCGGAGCTTCGACATTTGGAAATAATAACCAACCTGTTTATGTTATAGACGGTGTTATTCTGGATAATGGAGTATCAGGTAATGACGATTTGAATTGGGGACCCAATGCCAGTGATTATGGTAATGAGTTGAAAAATCTTAACCCTGATGACTTCGCAACAGTATCCGTACTAAAAGGAGCTGCAGCAACTGCATTATATGGGTCCAGAGGACTGAACGGTGTTGTTGTAATCACCACTAAAAGTGGTAAAAGCAGTACCGGTCTCGGAGTTTCAGTCTCGCAAACATTAGGATGGGATCATGCTTATAGGGCGCCTAGAGTTCAAACTAAATATGGTGTAGGGCCATATGTCGGACGTTATGACGCTAATGGTGATGGCAATATATGGGAGCCGTGGCAAACCCAAGTAAACTCAAACGGGCAAAATACCTTAATTATTCCATCAGGAGGATTTTCTACCGGTTATGGTGCAGCATACAATGGAAGCCAAATTGAAAACTACGATGGCACAATGACTACATATAGTCCAAGAAAAAACAATATGCTGGACATGTACGAAACTGGATTTAATACTAATACAAACGTAGCGATACAAGGTGGAAATGAGAGAACAACTTTTTATTCTTCACTTTCCTCTAAGAACGCAACTTCGACAACTCCGCACAATACTTTCGAACGGTATGCCCTTCTTTTGAAAGCCAGCCATAAATTGAGTAATCGTATAGATGTTGCAGCATCCGTCAGCTTTGCAAATTCGACTCCGAAAAATGCGGCCCGCAATATTGGTGAAAATTTTATTAACGGAACATACTCACCACTATATGATCCGGCATATTTCCGCGATAAGTACCTAGGCGAGCACGGAGGAATAGCAAGTACTGAATATGGAGATCTTTATGGAAGTGTACCGAATAAAAGTTATTGGTTCCAAATTGACAACTGGGACTATTACCAAAAAGAAACTGTCACCCGTTCAACTTTCGAAGTTAATGTGGCAATTACAGATTGGCTGAAATTTAAAGCTGATGCTAATATGAATTATTATCATATCCGTGCCGAAGATAAACAATTAGGTAGCGGCTATGCAAATGAAGGTGGATACTACGAAATGTTCCAAAGAACCCGAGAACAAACAACTTTTGGTGGAGGTTTAACTGCTAATAAGGTCTTCGATAAATTCTCCATTGGAGGCTTTACCCGTTTCGAATACTATAATAATACGCAGACAGCTTATAATGTCAGAACTGATGGAGGAATGGTGGTTCCCGGTCAATGGTTCGTCGATAATTCGATTAAACCTAAAACATCAGATGCTAATGTAAATAATACCAAAAGAATATTGTCAGGGATCTTCGCTGTAAATATGGCATGGAACAATCAATTATTCCTTGATATCACAGGACGTAACGACTGGTCATCGGCATTAGTTTATTCAAACAAGACAGGTAATCACTCATACTTTTACCCATCTGTATCAGGGGCGTGGTTAGCTAATGAAACTCTCGAATTGCCATCATGGATTACACTTGCAAAGCTACGTGCTTCTTGGGCACAAGTTGGTAACGATACTGATCCATATTCGATAAATCAGGCTTATGGTTTTGGTATTTTAGAATTACCTAATGGCAACAATATTTATCTGAATACACTGGATAGAACAATGAAGAGCAAAAGCTTGAAGCCTGAGCGTAAAAATGCATGGGAATTAGGGCTTGATTTCCGGGCTTTCGATAGCCGCGTCAATTTGGACTTGACTTTGTACAAAGAAAATACAAAAGATCAAATCATGACTATTGCCGTTCCGGACGTTTCGGGAGTAAACAGACAGCTAATAAATGCAGGTAATATCCAGAATAAAGGGATAGAAGTAGCATTGAATACAATTCCTTTTAGAAATAAAGATTGGGAAGTCGGATTAAATTTTACATATACTAAAAACATAAGTAAAATTGTTGAATTACATCCTGATGCAGCGGAATATATTGAATTGGCCGGACAGACCAATTTATACGATTACCGTGTAGGTTCAGTTGCAAAAGTTGGCGGTAGCTATGGTATGCTAATGACGGATATACTTCCGGCAAAAGATGAGCAAGGACGTATTTTGCTAAACTATAGTGATACGCGCCGTGCTGTATACGAACGTCGTAGTGGTAAAGTTGAAGAATTAGGTGACATGAATCCTGATTTCTTAGGATCTATGGCTGCAAATGTAAGCTGGAAGGACTTAAGCCTTCATGTTGGTTTGGATGCGCGCGTCGGAGGTCTGGTAGCAATGTATAGCAATCGTTATGGCTCTAATGCCGGCTGGACTGAATCATCATTAAAGTACAGAGATAAAGAGAATGGAGGTATGGAGTGGACAAGTAAATATACCGGTGGAAGTAATGGTATTACCTATAACGATGGTGTTATCCTTGAAGGTGTATTTGCTCCGGGAACTATGGCAACAGGTATCGATGGTCAAAAACATGATATTAGCGGACTATCTCACCAACAAGCTGTAGAACAAGGCATAATAGAGCCAACCCACGCCAGCGCATACCACGTATTCAGAAATGCATGGGGTGAAGGTACGATTAATGATGACTGGGTTCATGAACTAAGCTATGTTGCTTTGCGTGATGTAACACTGTCATACAAACTCCCACGTTTTTTGGCATCTAAAGTTGGCGCTAAAAATCTTGCTGTAAGTGTTTCAGGGCGTAATTTATGCTACATATATAATTCACTTCCAAACGGGATACATCCCGAAAGTGTTCGTGGTAATAGAGCGGCAGAATTCCGTATTCGCGGTTTCGAGCCATATATTGCAAGCTATATGTTCACAATTAATGCACAATTCTAAATAAAATAGTTATGAAATTAAAATATTATATTGCAACATGTCTTGTGAGTGCAGGAATGTTAATAGCATGCCAAGACGACTTTGCTGATCTAAACTCCAGACCCTCGGATATATCCACTCCTAATGTCCGTTTCTTATTTACAGAATGTCTTGTAAATGTAGAACCAATGGATTACAGTGCATGGCATTATGACGTACCTCGATTAGCTTCCTGGACACAAACTAGCGTGGGTACCGGCGGAAACACTGACAATTTCAACCTTATTACAGAGCAGGGAAGTATCGGCTCACATGTCGATAGATTACTCCGAATGACGAATGAGGTTCGTTATCAGATTAGCCAGATGAATGAAGCCGATAAAGCAAAATACGGATATATCGAGTATCTTCTCAATCCATTATTGGTAATGATCGGCATGAATGATAGTGATATGTATGGCTCACGTCAATACAGTGAAGCTGAAAGAGCCCGTTATACCGATCCCCCTCTATTATTACCTAAATACGATACACAAGAAGAGCTGATCGAGTTATGGGTAAAAGAATTGGACCTAACAATCAATTATCTGACATCAAATAAAATAAATGATGCTCTTGGCTCTCAAGACTTCATATATAATGGTGATGTAGCTAAATGGGCAAAACTGGCTAATTCTATGAAAGTAAAATTGGCGGCTCGTCTGATAAATACAAATAAGCAAAGAGCTTTAGAACTTGTAAATCAAGCAGCAGCAAGTCCTGCCGGTCTTCTTACTTCGAGTGAGGATGATCTGATTTACAATCGTGGAAAGAATAATAATCACTGGAATAATGATTTTCCTGAAGCTTTGGCTAATGATGTTCTACTCAATTTCATGAAGAAAAATCATGACACTCGTTTACTAAGCGTATTTACAAAAAATGATTTCAATTCGATAGTTGTTCAGGCGTTTCTGGATCAGAACAAACAACTGCCTCCATATATCGAAGAAAATGCAATTATAGAGGTAAATGGTAGTAAGAAAACATTCACAGCTTGGAAAGGTGATGGTGAACCTTGGGTTCGTTACTACGGTGCACCTTTAGAAATTGGTGCCGGACAGGATGATGCAAACAAGTGGATATTTAACCCTACTGGTACTCTGTTTACATTAAAAACCTCAGCCGGAGCTGATAAAACATACAGAGCATTATCTTTCCGTAATCAAGAGATTGTAAAAGGCATTTATGATTTTACTTATCCCGATGCACCGGATGTTGCACCAGACAAAGATATCGAGCAAACCCCTTGGTACGGTATTTTCTTTTCGGCGGCGGAAGTAAATTTACTATTAGCCGAATTTAAATTACTAGGAGCAAACCTTCCTCAATCCGCACAGGCATATTTAACCGAAGGTTCACGTTTATCTGCTTATATGTATGATAAAGCCGCAGAATTAAACAAGGTTCCATACTACAACCGCGTCTCAGTCAATGACAAGCTAGATAAAAGTATAAAAATCAATTCAGCCATGGTTGAGGCCATGTTAGATAATGATGCATTTAAATTAACCGGATCTGTTCGTGATCAATTAGAGAAAGTATATATCCAACAATATATACATTATATAATGAATCCGGTTGATCAATTTGTGAATGTACGTAGATCTGGTGTTCCTATGAAAAATAGCACTGTTTTACCATGGCAGGCTTTTGACAAAAAACTAGATTATACAAACAGAATTCCAAGACGATTCAAAGTTAGTGAACCGGCTCCTACAGATAAATTATATGAGATTACTCTACAAGCATGGAAAGATCAAAATTATTCATACGGAAGTAACAATAGTGATCCAACGATCTTGAATAGTGAGCGTGTATGGTATGACAAAAATGCTCCTCAATTCGGTGCAGGCCCAAATGTTCAATAAATATTTTCATCTTGAAATAGATTAATAAGATTTAAGTTAATACAATTATTTATGGCAGTAAGACTCTTCTTACTGCCATATTTTTTCAGTAAAGATTCAATATCTTTGAAAGATTTATTCCTCCGAATAAGAGTAAGTTGCTGAAGCAGGTCGACACAGCTAAAACAGCCATAGAGCAAACGAAAAAAAATAAACACAATCCCCAAACACGAAAATACACACTTTTTAAGAGGCAACAATCTCAAACGGACAACAACAGACAGGATTGCATGGAATCACCACTAAATACGACACAAACATAGTTTACAATACACGAAATTGTTCACTGTTTATAAATTACAATAAACTATTTTTATACCTTAAGAATCAGTATAAATCGTGAGGATTGAATTGACCCGGAATATCATAATACATAGGGAATGTTATTATTAAAATTCTCTTTGTAAAATATAAGAAATAATTGCCTCTTCATCTTTCTGAAAAAGACATAGAAAATAATGAGGTAATAAAGAAAAGAGTATGTAGCACAAACAATTTGTTGCATAACTCAGTTTTGTGAAATGTGTGTTGAGAGAGAACACGCGCGCAGGGATGCATGCGTGTTTTTCATTTTTAAAACTGCCTTTAATTAAATGATAATATATTTAAACAAAAGAAGCTGGTTATGAATATAACCAGCTTCTTAATTACTCTTAAAGTGTTCTCTAATAAAATAACTATTTACCGCTTTTATCTCAAAATGAGTTTCATAGTTTTATCCCAAAAGGCTCTATAAGCCCTTGTATCTGTTCTTTGGTAAGTCCTTCCGGTGTATAGCCACAGGTTCTGGCAAATGCATATATCTGAGCCGACTTAGATAGAGTATCGATCAAGTCGAAAGTATCAGTCAGATTTTCACCTACAGCAAATACTCCATGTTTTTCCCAAATAACTATATCATGCCTGTCAAGTGTAGGTAAAGTTAAATCAGCAATAGCTAATGTTCCGGGTACTTCATAAGGCACCAGACCAATACCCCGGGGAACAACAATAAATGTCTCGGGGTGCATACCCCATAACAATTCATTCAGTGCTTTTTCATTTTTCAATTCGGGTATGTGCGACATTGCAATCAAATCCGTCGGATGAGTATGTAATACCAGCCTGTTGTTTGAGCCTTTCTTTTTGAATGATGCTAAGATAGAAAAGTGAGAAGCCAGCTCCGAAGTCGGTTTCACATTCTCTTCCGAAATTACATCATACGAATCTCCATCTTGCGATACGCGAACAATCGAGCCATTTGACAAAGGACACTTAGCTACATCTCTCATCCGTTTGCCTGTACCAGTTACAAAGAAGAAATCGCCGGCAAGCTCTTTCATATTGCGAGGTAATGGATATTTAGACTGCGCAGAGAGATTTCTATTCTCATCACCTATAAATTCACTTACATTTATAGATATGTTTCCGGCATTACGCTCTGCCCATCCCTTTTCCCATAAATAACCTGCAATCTCGGCAACCTCGTCGAGTTGTGCTTGTAATTTATTATTAATACTTAGTTTCATTTTTAATTGTAATTTATTTCTATAAAAGTAATATTAATCATATCGCCATACAGCTTTACTTAATTAATTGAGGGAAAATAATAGAACCTATTAATAATAACAAACCTAAAAGGAGTACTATTATTGTCCTCGTCCCGACACCTTTCCATTCTTTGAGTACGATGCCCCACAGATTACTGAACACAACATTGAGCGACATCAATATGCTCCATGAGAAAGCCATCATGATACTACCCGGCTCGAAAAAACTTTGTCCTACACCTAGTCCGAAAAATTGGGAATACCAAAGTAATCCGGCCAATGCACAAAATAAAATATTATTGATCCAGTTACCCCCCGAAATAGACGTATATTCTTTAAAGGTTTTATTCTTGTAATTCTGATATAAACAATAACTGGCATTGGTAATAAAGCCTCCTAAAGTAACAAGGAATATAACAGGATTCAATGCCAATAAAGGATTTGCACCGAGCTCAAGAATATGATTCTTAAGAGGAGCTCCGGCTTCCAGCCCTAAACTGAAACAGGCACTCATCACCCCTGCCAACAATGCAATCAGGACACCTTTCTTCAATGCAAAATCTTTGACAGCCTTTTTCTTTTCTTCGTCAGACATATTGCTCGATTTCAAAGCACCCGCATATCCGATAACAGCAATACCTGCCAAAGCAATACTAACACTGATAAGCAGAATTAAACCGTCTCCTCTGAATAGATTATCACCTTTAAGCAAAGCAGGAATCAATGTTCCAAAAGCAGAGCATGTACCTAGCGACAGTGATTGACCTAAGGCAACACCCAGATAACGCATACTCAAACCAAAGGTTAGCCCTCCAATACCCCAAAGAACACCATAGCCGATAGTCTTCCAGATAGCATCGCCACCCGAAAACATTATTTCAGAAAACGAATAACCCGAAGGTATTGCCAATAAAAGACCAAGGAGAGGAAATAACAACCAGGCAAAGACACCTTGGGTAAGCCAAAAACATTCCCACGACCAGTTTTTCACTTTATTGATCGGAACATACGAGCTTGATTGCCCCAAGCTGCCAAACGCAATGATGATTAATCCTATTATTGTATTCATGTTGGTCAGTTATAATTATATGTTATGAATTGTGAGTAAATGAATGTTACCGACCAGATATATCAAATACCCACAAATCACAACCTTTGTTTTTATCTCTTAGAAGTAACGTCTTTCTCGTATTGTTGTACTTCTGCTATATAATCTTCACCAATAGCAACATCACTTTTCATGCAAAAATAATCCCACACAGCATTCCAAGGTAAACCCTTCGCTTCTTCGAGCAAAGCCAAGCGTTCAAAATATTGTCCATTTGCTTCATATTCACGTAATTTAGCAAGAGGCTCTAACAACGCTTGTAAAAGTGCTTTTTGTGTCGAGCGTATACCGATTGCATAAGCACCGATTCGATTGATTGAAGCATCGAAAAAGTCTAGTCCTACATGAACTTTATTAATAGCATCTGCACGAACTACTTCTTTGGCCAGATCGATCACCTCATCTGTTAAAAGAGTTACATGATCCGAATCCCAACGAACAGGACGACTCACATGCAACATAATTTCAGGGGTAAACAGAAGCAATGAAGATATCTTATCGGCAACACTTTCCGACAAATGGAAATGTCCCATATCGAGCGTTACCATCTTTTGTTTTTTTGCACCATAACCTAAATAGAAATCATGCGAACCCACAGTATAGCTTTCCAGTGCAATACCGAACAGTTTAGATTCTATACAGTCTTTCATATTTTTATAATCAATAGCGAATATTTCGTCTAAAGATTGCTCTAATAGCTGGCGATACTTATATTTATTTACAGTCAGATCCTTCATTCCATCATGCACCCAAAGATTCATAATGCATGGATCATTCTGAAACTTACCCATTTCTTCCGAAATCAAACGGCAGCGTTTCGTATGCTCTATCCAGAAATCGCGAATCGATTTATCAGGATTCGCCAATGTTAAATCACCACTTTTAGTATGACCGAAAGAAGTAGAATTGAAATCTAATTTCAAATCACTTTCTTTAGCCCATTGCATCCATGTTGTAAAATGGCTCGCATCTATCTGATCACGGTCGACAGTTTTACCACCGAAATCACCATATATAGCGTGCAGATTCAGACGATGTTTTCCACCGACAAGAGTCAGAACTTTAGAAATATCCGACTGCAATTCTTCTATATTGCGGGCTTTACCCGGGTAGTTTCCCGTAGCCTGAATACCTCCGCCTCCGGCATTTCCCAGATTTTCAAATCCGCAAACATCATCGGCTTGCCAGCAATGAATCGAGATCGAGATATCTTGTAATTTTACTAAAGCCGCATCGATATCTACACCTACGGCAGCATAGCGTTCTTTCGCTATTTCATAAGATCTTTGTACTAATGAGTTTTTAGTCATCGTTTTTTCGTTTAAGTGTTAACTTTATTTCTTTTGTATGATATTCAAAAATTTGTTGTATTCGCTATCCCACAAATGCACATCCTGAGGATAAAAAGTATCCAAATCTATTGAGTTACGAACCATTAATCTCATTTCTTGCAAAGAATCGAACATACCAATTCCTTTTGACTGCATCATAACATTCCCTATAGCAGTTGCCTCTGCAGGACCTGCAACAACTTGCATATTTATAGAATTAGCAGTCAACTGATTCAATAATTTATTTTGTGAACCTCCACCAATTATATGCAGCTTTTCTATATTGAATGGAGCCATTTTTTGCAGGCACTCCAATACATATCGATACTTAAACGCAAGACTATCGAAAATACATCTTACAAATTCAGCATGTGTTTTCGGCACGTTTTGTCCTGTCTTTTCACAGAATGCAGCAATAGCTACAACCATACTAACAGGGTTAGCAAAGCTTGCATCATCCGGATCTACAAAAGATTGAAATCCTGCAACCGAATCAGAAAGTTCGACAATCTCATTATAAGAATAATGGACACCAGTCCCTCCCCATTCTTTGCGGCATTGCTCTAAAAGCCACATGCCTGCAATATTTTTAAGGAAACGGATTGAACCATCTACACCACCTTCATTTGTGAAATTCATCTCATAAGAATCTTGTGTCAGAATAGGCTCCTTAACCTCGATTCCCATCAGCGACCATGTACCCGAACTAAGATATGCAAAACTCTCACCATCTGCCGGAACTGCGGCTACTGCAGAAGCGGTATCGTGCCCACCAACGGCTATTACGGGAGCTTTATGAACACCACACTCTCTAGCAATATCTTCTGTTAGAAAGCCGATTGTCTCACCAGGCATTATGATCGGTCTGAACACATTCGAATTAAGACCTAAAATATCCAACAATTCGGGCTCTATTCTTCTTGTTTTTGGATTCAATAATTGCGATGTCGAAGCAATCGTATATTCACATACTTTACCTCCTGTTAACATATAAGATAGGGCATCAGGAATAAATAAAATGTCGTGGGCTTTCTCCAGAGCCGGAGAATTTTCGAGCTTGGCAGCATATAATTGAAACAGACTATTAAAATTCATAATCTGTATACCTGTCAATTCGTATAAATCCTTTCTAGGCAATACTTTAAACAATTCTTCAGGAATCCCGTTTGTATAAGGGTCACGGTACGATCGTGGCAGATTCAACAAAGAACCGTCTTCTCCTAAATAAACAAAATCGACACCCCAAGTATCAATTCCAATAGCATCTAATTTGATTTTCTCCGCTGCTACAACCTTCAACCCATCCTTCAATGCTTCGAAAATGGCATATATATCCCAATAGCATTTACCATGTACAGATATGATTTTATTGGGAAAACGAGTCAATTCCTTCAATGTTATTTTTCCGCCTCCTACTGTCGCTAAAATAGAACGTCCACTTGTGGCACCGAGGTCGAAGGCGAAAAAATAATGTGTTTTCATAGTGTAATATTAGATATAGCATTGATTTGGTACAAAAGTAACGCATTGGACATTTCGAATATTGATGTATTTGATTTAAGGATTTAAAAATTTGACACTTGCACCAATTAATATATTTCAATCATTTTCTTGGTTATATACATTTTTATTTTTAATATTACATCCTCATTTTGTTTTTTGACCTATTCTAATTTCTGTTTTACCTTACTGTTATACCAATGAAAAACTCTGTACACATCAAGTATTTAATAGCAAATGAGCAGGACATGCTATGGGGACTTACTGTCAATACGGTCGGTTATCAACACATCGATCCACACACTCCCTATCCACCCCAAAACCATCCTACCAGATACCTATTCTCGACACAGAAGGGACGCGTATTGGAAGAATGCCAATTAATATATATCACGCAAGGTAGAGGCACTTTTGTCTCATCCAGTCAGAAAAAAACAGAAATTAAAGCCGGAAATATGTTTTTATTATTTCCCGGTGAATGGCATACTTATAGCCCCGATCCTTCGACCGGATGGAATGAATATTGGATTGGATTTAAAGGCGTAAATATAGACAGTCGCATTCAAAACGGATTTTTCAATATGCATAAGCCCATATTTAATGTAGGCTCACGCGAAGATATTGTCCAGCTCTATATGCGTGCAATCAGTGTAGCAAAAGAGCAAACAACCGGATTCCAACAAATGTTGGCAGGTATTCTCAATCACTTACTGGGTATTGCCTATTCTCAAGACAAGTATGCGGCTTTCGAAGACATGAAAGTAACAAACCAGATAAACAAAGCAAAGATGATAATGTTTGAAAACTTTCATACGGACATTACACCCGAAAGCGTTGCCAATCAGGTATTCATGAGTTACTCATGGTTCAGACGTATCTTCAAACAATATACGGGATTATCTCCACACCAGTACATACAAGAATTGCGCGTACAGAAAAGCAAAGAACTACTTACCAACACCATGCTCACCAGTCAGGAAATAGCATTCGAAGTTGGTTTCGAAAACCCCGATTATTTCTGTACAGCATTCAAAAAAATGACCGGAGCCTCTCCGATTAAATACAGAGAATTTACACAAGGAAAAAATTTATAATTGCAAAAAACATTGTAAGATTTAACTTATAAAAGTCCTTTATTACATCGAATAAAAGCCTTACAGTTTTAGCTACAATACAGCTCTATATCTATTTGAGATAAATAGGTGAAGAGATAGAACAGCCATAAAACTCACTGTCATTTTTCAAAGTATATAAATCATTTTATACAATACGCATTACCTTCAATCAACTACTTTTGTCGAATATGAAAGGTTTACACTTTTCATCGTTGAAGTGCAACGAAAAATACATTGTATCATTTTATACAGCTCCACCATAACAAGATTCTTGTGCAAAAGGTGAAAGCTAGCTGTAAATCTAATTGTAATAAATTAGATTTAAGTATTAAATCTATTACTAATCAATGTAAATTCATATTAAAACACACCTATACCTTTATGCTAAATAATAGACAAAAGCAGTCACTTTAAACACCTTTTTTCTTCTGAAAATTTGGAGGTTAGCTGCATTTTGAGAGAGTAATACAAAAGCAGGCGTATAGGCATAATATTGCAAAATTTATTCTATCCATAAGACGGATTTTTCATAAATATTCTGTCTATATTTTAAGTATAACAAACATCTACCTAGCTAGGGATACATTTAAATAATTCAATTTCTGACTAAAACTTCTGCTTATGTAACATTAAACCATTACCAACCCAATTTGAATGCCCTGCGAGCCTTTTGCCCGGGCAACTTTGAAGTGAAACATTCATAAAAACACATTAATTAAAAACGCTATGAAAAACAAAGATTTGTATCTTTTGCTAAAAGGATTCAGGGATACGCATTTCCCCAATCTTCTGGCTATCAAACTTACAATCGTTTTGCTATTTGCGGTTTCCCTCACTACCTACGCCGAGGACAACCACACGCAAGCAACCCAACAACAACGAATCATCACAGGAAATGTGAAAGATAATTCAGGTGAAGTTCTTACCGGAGTTAGTGTTGTAGAGAAAGGAACTACAAACGGAACGGTCACTGACATCGATGGTAATTACTCGATCCGAATCAGTGGAGAAAGAGCAACACTTGTATTCTCGTTTATCGGATATTCGACAAGAGAAATTCCTCTCGGACCCCAGTCGACTGTCGATGTATCACTCGTAGAAGACACCCGTCTCTTGGATGAAGTAATCGTAGTCAGCTACGGAACACAAAAGAAAAGAGATGTAACCGGAGCCATATCGAAAGTAGATGGTAGTACTCTACGCGACTTCCCTGTGGGACAGGTAGCACAAAAATTACAAGGACAGGTCGCCGGTGTTCAGATCAATCAAGTATCGGGTCAACCGGGACAAGGAATGACTATCCGTATACGTGGTGCTGCATCAGTTAACAGTGGTAACGAACCATTATACGTAGTAGATGGAATGCCGATCACATCAGGAATTAATAATATAAATCCGGATGAAATTGAGTCTTTCTCTATATTGAAAGACGCTTCTGCAACATCACTCTACGGATCACGCGCAGCGAATGGTGTGGTACTTATCACAACCAAAAGAGGAAAAGCAGGCAAAACCGACGTCAGTTTCAATGCATCGTATGGTATTCAAACCTTAAGAGGGTTAAAGAAACCCGATGTGATGAACGGACAAGAATATGCTCAGTACAAAAAAGAGTTTTACGAAGACAAAGCAAAATATGAAGGATACACCGGCGGTGTTCCTACGGAATATCAAAACCCTTCGATCTATGGTGAAGGAACAAACTGGTATGACGAATTGACCCGTGATGCCACTGTTCAAAACTATAGCTTAAGCGTTACAACAGGAAAAGACAAATTCAACGCTGCGGTATTCCTCGGTTACTTCAACCAAGATGGAGTTATGATCAACACCGGATTTCAACGCGCTTCTTTACGTGCCAACATCGATTATCAGGTAAATCCAAGATTAAAACTAGGATTAAATATAGCGCCTACATTCGTAATCGGTAATAATCAGGGAGTGGATGGTCACCGTAATATTTTGGGTGCTGCCATCGAAGCACCTCCAATCGTAGGTCCGTATGATGAAGATGGAAATCTT
The DNA here is from genome assembly GCF_011039195.1 of Dysgonomonas sp. ZJ709. Classification (NCBI taxonomy): domain Bacteria; kingdom Pseudomonadati; phylum Bacteroidota; class Bacteroidia; order Bacteroidales; family Dysgonomonadaceae; genus Dysgonomonas; species Dysgonomonas sp. ZJ709. The sequence goes on along the minus strand of NZ_JAAKEM010000015.1, from coordinate 63,509 downwards.
AGAGAATCTATTAATGCTCCCGGAGCATTTAATCAGGTAAACTGGGTTCGAAAAATGCAAGAAAGAACTGATAAAAATAAAACATTTACAGTGCTCAATAACTTCTTTGCAGAACTGGATATCTGGGATGGAATTAAATATAAGCTACAAGCTGGAGCCGATATATCAAGTAATAATCGTCGCGTATTTAACCCTTCGACATCTGCCGGCAACTGGAATTCGACCCCGCCATGGAAGGCCAGCGGAGAATATCACACAGGCTTCAACTACAACTGGACTGTTGAAAATATGTTGACTTACGACAAAACGTTTTCAGAAAAGCATAAGTTAAACTTATTAGCAGGTTACAGTGCTCAAAAATCGACATGGGAAGGTAGCTCGCTATACGGATCAGACTATCCCGATGACGAAATTCCTTGGATAGATGGAGCTGCGACAAAAGGAGGTTCAAAAAACACGAACAGCACCAATAGCTGGGCTTTAGCCTCAATGATCGGCCGTGTTAATTATAGTTTTATGGATCGTTATTTACTACAAGCCACAATACGTAGAGATGGTTGTTCTCGCTTCGGTTCAGGGAATAAATATGCCAATTTCCCATCTATTTCGGCTGGATGGATCGTGTCTGACGAATCGTTTATGGAACCGCTTACCAGAACTATGAATTATCTAAAACTCCGTGCCAGCTATGGGATAACAGGAAACTACAATATCGGTAACTATAACCACATTGCCGAGTTAGAGAATAAAAATTATGTATTTGATGATGCTTTAGTGTCAGGACAGGCATTGAAACGTATCGGAAACAATAAACTTACATGGGAAGAAAACAAGCAATTCGACATCGGTGTAGATTTTGGATTCCTCAATGATCGCATCTATGTAATGTATGACTATTATCACAAAAGAACCGATGGAATGCTTTATCAGATAGATATACCGACTTCGACAGGATTCAGCAAAATCGATTCAAATGTGGGAGATTTCAAATCGTGGGGACATGAATTCACTGTTATCTCAAGAAATATAGACGGTGTTTTTAAATGGACTACAAACTTCAACTTGTCCATTAATAAAAACAAAATATTAAAACTGGGAACAAACAATACACCTATTGGCGCTTACGGAAAAGACAGCGATTTCAACCGCCTACAAGTAGGACAACCAATCGGCGTTTTCGTTGGATTTATTTACGACGGAGTGTACATGACTCAGGAAGATTTTAACAATAGTCCAAAATACGCGACTTCTGATGTAGGAACAGCCAAAATGAGAGATATAGATGGTGACGGCGAAATCACATTCGAAGGCGACCGCACAATTATCGGAGATCCTAACCCTGATTTTATTTATGGTATTACGAATGAATTTTACTACAAAAACTTCGACTTAAGTATCCTTATTTCAGGACAAGTAGGTGGAGATGTTATGAATGCCAACTACGAGGACACAGAAAACCTTGATGGTGTATTCAACGTAAGAAAATACGTAGCTGATCGCTGGCGTTCTCTCGAGAATCCGGGTAACGGTTTAGTACCGAGAACCAAATCAGGAACAACCGAATTATATCGTTTTGCCAACTCGCATTGGGTATCTGATGCTTCATATCTGGCAATAAAGAATGTAACATTAGGCTATACTTTCCAGTTCAAACCTAACGATTATATATCTAAAGCCAGGGTATTCCTGACTGCTCAGCAACTAGCTGTTTTCACTAAATATAAAGGTTTGAATCCTGAAATCGGCATATACGACTCAGGAAGCGCAACACGTAGCTGGCAAGGACTAGGTATTGACAGAACGACATACCCTGTACCACGTATCTTTAGCATCGGATGTAACATAACATTCTAAAGTTAAAGCAATTATTAGTTGCAATAATGTCATATAAATAAATGAATTTCATTAAAAGAAACATTATGAAAAAACGAATTAGTATATATATAACTTCTGTCCTCTTACTTTTCGGATGTTCAGATAGTTTTCTGGATTTAAGCCCGGAGAGTAACCTGTCCGACAAAACTTTTTTCCAGACAGAAGACCAATTTGAACGGGCAACAGCCGGTGTTTACGAAGCCGTAAGATCGACAGTCGGAAAATCAGGATTCCTGATGGGAGAAGAAAGGTCAGACAATGCGCATTATGTGCGCAACGAAGTAGATCGCGGACAGCGCCCGGCAGAAGACATCGCCGATTTTACCGACGATGCTATAAATCCCCTTACAAACCAGTTTTACAACGATTGTTTTTCGGGTATAGCCAAAGCAAATACTGTAATACAACGTCTTCACGAGAAAAGTTTCTCCGAAGAATTCAACAATAAAATAGAAGGACAAGCCAAATTCCTTAGAGCCTATTTTTACTTTGAATTAGTAAGATATTACGGTGGTGTTTCTCTTAATCTCCAAATAGTAGAGAGTGGAGACGACAAAGCCTTCTTACCTCGATCGAGTGTAGAAGAGGTATATGCTCAAATTGTTGCAGACCTCGAAGATGCAGAAAGAATGCTAAGTAATCCGACTTTCAATGATAAAGGAAAACAATCGGGAAGAGCAAGTAAAGGATCGGCAAAAATGTTGTTAGCCAGAGTACTGATGACAAAACCGACGCGCGATTATGCCAAAGCTGAAACTTTGTTGAAAGAGATTACTAAAATGGGCTATAGCCTGATAGATTATACCGACTTGTTTGACCCTAATTACAAAAATAGCAAAGAGTCGATATTTGAGGTACAGTTCAAACAAGGTGACGACGGACAACAAAGTAGCTTTATATACAGAATGATGCCTCTGACCAACGATGGGAAAGCCATTACAGGGGTAGCCGGTAGTAACAATACCAGTAACGGAGGATATGTAATACCAACGCAAGAAATGGTAAATTCGTACGAAGCGGGAGACAAGCGTCTTGACAGATCTATTGCTGTAGCAGTTGGGAAAACAGATACACAAAGTGGTATTATGAGAATAGATGCTGTATTGAAAGTAGGAGATCCGGAAATTGCGAATTATCCATCGTATTGCTATTTCGTAAACAAATATAGAAATCCGCATGCCAAAATAGATAATACGGATGATAACTGGCCGGTATATCGCTATGCAGATGTATACTTATCATTAGCAGAATGCTTGGTTGAACAAAACCGTGCAAGTGAAGCCATTCCTTATGTTAACGAAGTGCGCAAGCGAGCAGGATTGGCAGATGTTACGGCTGTAACGGCAAAAGTTGTAGCAGATGAACGTCGTCATGAATTTGCTTTCGAAAACAAACGCTGGCACGATCTTATTCGCACAGGCGAAGCAATCACGGTGATGAATGCTTATGGAGTGAAAATGAAAGCTCTCTATCCTTACATTGAGGCAAGAGCATACAATGTGACAAAAGAGCGTTTGATTTTCCCGTTGCCATACCGCGAACTTCAAATAAACAGTAAATTGACACAGAACCCAGGTTATTGATGCATATTTTTATATCCGCAGAAATTATCGGTTTATACTGGTGGTTTCTGCGGATTTTTTATTCTGAAAAAATAGCTCTTAACTGAGCTATACAAGCTTCTACAATTAAAATGACAGCAGCATTCGGCACTCCACATCTTTTCACTGTCAATTTTTCAAGTATCTAAATCATTTTACTCAATACTATATTATTATCGATAGATTACTTTTGTTTATTGTAGAGACATTTTATCCTTATTTGAATAAAATACATGCAATATCAAATTTTGAATATTGAAACAAAACTCTGGATATTAATTTAATTATTACCTTTAAATCCAGTTTATCCGGACAATCTCTATCGACTAATCTATTTAACCTCTAAATATTAATATGGTGAGAACTTATTTACTAGCTATTATTTTAGCAATGTCTGCCAATCTTTTGATTGCACAGACAGGAACAGTTTGCAAGCCTGAAAATCTGAGCTGCGAACACCTTACAAGCCCACTTGGTGTGGATACCCCTACCCCCCGATTGTCGTGGATGATAGACGATAGCCGACTAGGAGCAGCACAAACTGCCTATCAATTGATTGTAGGAACCGACTCAATGGCGGTGGTAAACGGGCAGGGAAACACGTGGGATTCAAAGAAGAAAAATTCAGATGCCATACTCGTTACTTATGCCGGCAAAGAATTAAATCCTTTTACACGCTACTACTGGAAGGTAAACGTATGGGATAAGGACGGACAATTAGCTCAATCGGATGTTACAGCATTCGAAACAGGAATGATGGGTATGAAAAACTGGCAAGGCGCATGGATTGGCGACCAAAGAGGTATCGATTATAAACCGGCACCTTATTTCAGAAAGACATTCGATACAAAGAAAACAGTTAAATCGGCACGTGCATATATTGCCGTTGCAGGATTATACGAGTTATATATAAATGGAGAGAAGATAGGCAACCACCGACTCGACCCCATGTACACACGCTTCGACAGAAGAACATTGTATGTAACCTACGATGTAACAAAACAGTTGCAGCAAGGCAAAAATGCAATCGGTGTATTGCTTGGTAACGGATGGTATAATCATCAATCGATAGGAGTATGGGATTTCGACAAAGCTCCGTGGCGTAACCGTCCTACATTTTGCATGGACTTACGCATTACTTACACCGATGGGTCTGTTGAAGTTATACCAACAGAAAGAGACTGGAAGACATCATCGGGCGCAGTTGTATTCAATAGTATATATACAGCCGAACATTACGACGCACGTTTAGAACAAAAAGGATGGAACACTCCTTCGTTTGACGATTCGCAATGGAGAGGTGTGGGCTATAGAGGTGCACCATCTCAGAATATATTTTCACAACAAATGCAACCGATCCGCAATGTGGAAACGATACCTGCTAAAACTATCAAACAACTGAACGATAGCACTTACATTTTCGATCTGCAAAGAAATATAGCCGGTGTTACAAAAATCAAAGTATCAGGTGAAGAGGGAACAGTCGTTAGAATTAAACATGGCGAACGCTTATACGAAAATGGTCATATAGATATGTCTAACATAGATGTATATCACCGTCCGAAAGACGACAAAGATCCATTCCAAACCGATATCCTTACATTAAGCGGAAATGGAGAGGATGAATTCATGGCGAAATTCAACTACAAAGGATTCCGATACGTAGAGGTAACCAGCAGTAAACCTGTTAAACTAGATATAAATAGTATTACAGGCTACTTTATGCACAGTGATGTTGCTCCTGTAGGAGAAATCAAAACATCGAACCAACTTGTAAACAAATTATGGTGGGCCACAAACAATGCCTATCTGTCAAATTTAATGGGATTTCCTACTGATTGCCCTCAACGTGAGAAAAACGGATGGACAGGCGACGGACATTTTGCTATAGAAACAGCATTATATAATTTCGATGGTATTACCATTTACGAAAAATGGCTTGCTGACCACCGCGACGAACAGCAACCAAATGGTGTTCTTCCGGATATCATCCCGACAGGTGGCTGGGGATACGGCACCGAGAACGGATTGGATTGGACAAGTACAATTGCTATTATACCATGGGAAGTATATATGTTCTATGGTGACAGCAAATTACTTGCCGATTGCTATGAAAACATAAAAAGGTATGTCAACTATGTAGACCGCACGAGTCCCGATGGTTTGACTTCATGGGGCAGAGGTGACTGGGTACCTGTTAAATCGCGTTCATCAAAAGAACTTACCTCATCTATATATTATTATGTGGATGCGACAATATTAGCTAAAGCTGCTAAATTATTCGGCAAGCAAGACGACTATGTACATTACACGGCATTAGCAGAAAAAATAAAAAATGCTGTAAATGCAAAATACCTCAATAGAGAGACAGGCATCTATGCAAGCGGAACTCAAACGGAATTAAGTGTTCCATTACAATGGGGTGTTGTTCCCGAAGAATTAAAAATTAAGGTGGCGCAAAATCTTGCTAAGAAAGTAGAAGAAGCCGGATTTCACTTGGATGTAGGTGTATTGGGAGCGAAAGCTATACTAAATGCTTTGAGTGAAAACGGACAGGCCGAGACTGCTTATAAAGTAGCTGCACAAGACACATACCCTTCGTGGGGATGGTGGATTGCAAACGGAGCAACAACGCTTCTTGAGAACTGGGATCTTAAAGCGGAACGCGATATATCAGACAATCATATGATGTTTGGCGAAATAGGAGGCTGGTTTTTCAAAGGATTAGGCGGTATAAAACCCGATCCGGAGCAACCCGGATTTAAACATATCATCCTTCGTCCGAACTTTGTAGAAGGATTAACTCAATCTGAAACCAAACACCGTTCGCCTTATGGCATGATTGTTTCACAATGGGAACGTAAAAAGAAAAATATCACTTATAATATCGAAATCCCTGCGAATAGCAGTGCGACTTTATATTTACCGGAAGATATAAAAGGAGAACAGGTTATAAAATTAGAAGCTGGTAAACACTCGTTAAAATTAAGCCGAAAATAAGAAAGACTTAAGAACTCTGACTTATTTATAAGTCATCCTTGTAAAAGTAAAAGCCCTCTTTGATTTCTCCTAAAGAAGAAAAATCAAAGAGGGTTTGTGGATGAATAATGTGTTAATCTCTCTGTCATTCCGAACTGAAAGGAGGAATCTATTTCCTTATAGCAGAGTTGAGATCCCTCACTACGTTTCGAGATGACAAAGAGAAAGGATTACAAAGAGACAAAAGTCCCCAAGAGAAGGAGCAGCATTCTCCTTGGGAGAGTTGGAAAGGCTCTAAATGAAATATAAATACGTTCTATTATTTATTCATATATCGCTTTGTTTATCGGTTTAAACTCTGATAATACATTTATTCAACTCTTCTGATATTACCACAGAAGAGTTGAATTATTTAAAGGCTATACCCCTTTATATTTCGACTGAAAGCTTCGAAGGGTTAACATTTTTTCCTACTTTTACTTTTCAAATTTATCAATCATCATGAAAAAACCTAAAACATCTTGCACTGTAGCATTTAAAGCTCTTATCTTCATCTTTTTATTCTCAAGTGCATCGCTTTCGTTTGCTCAGAAAAGTAAATATGTAGACCTATTTATCGGTACAGCCGGAGACAATGGTCAGGTAGATCCTGCGGCGTGTGTACCCTACGGGATGGTACGAGTTGCCCCCGACTCCGACCCTCGCAGCCACAGCGGGTACGATTATAATGTTGATCAGATATCCGGATTTTCCGTTAACCGCCTGTCGGGAATTGGTTGTAGTGGTGCAGGAGGTAATTTCAGTATGAAACCGGGAAGACAAACAGATACTTTACGGATTGTGAAGAAGACTGAATCGGCAATACCGGGATATTATACTGTAGCTCTCAACAATGGTGTAATAGCTGAATTTACTGCAACTAAAAATATTGCATTCCAAAGATATTCGTTCCCAAAAAATGAAGAAACATTCCTCACATTTAATGTAGCATCTTCCTTTACCAAAATTTTAGATAGTAGTTATGAAATAATCTCTGCAAATGAGATAAGAGGATACATTCAAGCAGGTAATACCTGCGATCACGGAGCATACAAATTATACTTTAGTATGACTACCAGCAAGCCATTCGGAATTACGGCAGAAACAGACAAAGGAATCGAACTCGCTTTTGGCAAAGCTGATAAAAAACCGCTTGAAGTAAGAATTGCCATCTCTCCGATCAATACTGAAACAGCCAAAGAAGAAAATATATTTCAGACATATAACAGTTTTGACAAAATAAAGAAACAAGCAACATCAGCATGGGATAATGTATTATCTAAAATTGATGTAACGGGAGGAAGCGAAGAAAATAAAACCCTGTTTTACACTTCTTTGTACAGAGTATTTTTAAGCCCTGCAAATACCACATCATGGAACAACAAATATCTTGGAACAGACGGTAAAATACGTAAGGCCGAGGATTTCATCTATTATAGTTCATGGTCGATGTGGGATTCGTACCGCACTAAATTTCCTCTGATTACTTTGCTCGATGCTCCCGCAATGAAAGACATCAGCAATTCTCTTTGCAAGCTATTCATGTACGGAAAGAAAGACTGGGCTACAGATTTCGAATCTACACCGACTGTACGCACAGAACATAGTATAGTTGTTTTATTGGATGCTTATAACAAAGGAATTCCAAATATCGATCTGAAAGGAGCATATGCCGGTATGAAAGCCGAAATGGAAACGCTTAAAACCGAACGTCCCGATCAAGCTTTTGAAACATCTATCGACCTTTGGGCCATGTCTAAAGTTGCGGCAATACTTGGCGAAACTGCCGATGCAGATATGTATGCAAAGAAGTCAAAAGACATCTTTCTTACAGCATGGGAAAAAGATTTCAAAAATGTGGATGATACATATACGAAAATGAAAGGTAGTGGTTTATATCAAGGTACACGCTGGCAATATCGCTGGGCTCTTCCCCAATATCTGGATGAAATGGCAGAAAGTGTTGGTGGCAAGGAGGTTCTGGCAAAACAATTAGACTACTTTTTCCAAAACAGCCTTAATAACCAAGGTAACGAACCGGGCATTCACGCCCCATTTATATTTAACAGACTTGGACAGCCCGAAAAAGGTCAACAGGTTGCCTACAATATCTTAAATACCGACATGAAGCATATCTATGGCGGTAATGCTGAATATCCCGAGCCTCGCCATGGTAGAGTATTTAGCGCCAAACCCGAAGGCTATTTGTTTGAAATGGATGAAGATGACGGAACGATGAGTGCCTGGTATGTATTTGCTTCAATGGGGCTTTTCCCTCTGGTTGTCGGAGAACCATTCTATGAAATAACTTCTCCAAACTTCGAGACTGTTACCATTCAAGTAGGCAAGGGTAAGAAATTGATTATAAAATCAATCAATAAACTATCGCCTACCAGCCCAATCAAACAAGTACGATTTAACAATTCTGTTATTTCTGATTTCAGAATTAATCATAACGACATAGCAGAAAAAGGAGGCGTATTAGAACTTGAATATTAAATCAAGGTATGATATCCGAATGTAATATTCGACAAAACTGTATTTTGAAAGTAATCGGAATACAGTTTTTCATTTTACAAAGAAGCTCTCTTGACTTTTTGTTTTTCGTATTATTTTGTCATCCTAAGGAACGAAGTATCTCGGTTGCGAGATGCTTTAACTATCGTTCAGCATGACAGAGAGTGTAAAAAACAAAGAGAAAGCCTTTTAAATAGTCAAGGAGACTTCAAAGGATAATCTGAATTTAATATCATTTATCAAAGTTTTTTTATCAAAAAATACATAGTTACAACAATTAGATAAGCTAATTTGCGATATAGGATTTCGCCCCCGTTAACTATGAAAATATCATTAAATACACTAATAATATGAATAAACTACTTAGATCGTCTGTGATAGTAGTAATGAGCTTTCTGATCCTGTCTTCATACATAGAGCCTGCATCAGGAAAAGATTTTGCTCCTGTGAAAAATGGATTTATAACTCCTCCCGATACCATACAGACCAGTGTATATTGGTACTGGATCAACGACAATATCTCGAAAGAGGCTGTTGTGAAAGACCTGCAATCGATGAAAAAAGTGGGTATCAACCGTGCTTTCATCGGCAATATAGGTGATCAAGCTAATGCTTACGGGAATATAAAACTCTTTTCTGATGAATGGTGGGAGGTTATGCACACGGCACTTAAAACAGCAACTGAATTAGGTATCGAGATAGGTATTTTTAATGGTCCGGGATGGAGTCAATCTGGTGGTCCCTGGATAAAAACAGAACAGTCGATGCGCTATTTAGCATCGTCCGAACTACAAGTAAAAGGTCCGCGAAAACTAACACAGAAGTTGGAACAACCAACTGACGAATTTGAAGATGTGAAAGTTCTTGCATGGCCGGTTAGCCCCGGTTACCGTCAGAATCTGCTAGATATACCAAGCGCTAAAATAAAAATTTCGGATAATGTAGTTGCACCGTTAGTTTTAAACAATTCGGCACGATTTGCATTTGCTAACAGTGAAGAATATATAGATGTAGTTCTACCGCAAAAATCTATTGCACGAAGTTTAGTTATTTATCCTAAGGGAAATATTCATGCAGAGTGTGAATTGCAAATAAAAGATGGTGATAAATTTCATACAATAAGAAAGTTTAATATAAATAGGACAAACCCGGCTCTTAATGTCGGATTTATGCCTTTTGCACCCATTGCAATATCTTTACCCGAAGTCAGCAGTTTTGAGTTCCGCATTGTTTTTAACAAGATGAATAAAGATGTCGAGATATCTGACATTATTCTTTCTCCGACCCCTATCGTAGAACGGTATGCTGAGAAAACATTAGCAAAGATGTTTCAATCACCACTACCCTATTGGGATGAGTATTTGTGGGAACCACAACCATTGATTTATGATCCTGCGGGTTTGGTTAAGCCTGAGCAGATACAGGATATATCCTCGTATATGTCGGCCGATGGCACTCTTATATGGAGTGTACCAAAGGGCGATTGGATTATTATGCGAACAGGAATGGCTCCAACAGGAGTAGTCAATGCCCCCGCTTCACCCGAAGGAGAAGGTCGTGAAATTGACAAAATGAGTAAGGAGCATGTGGCAAGTCACTTCGATGCTTTTATGGGAGAAATAATAAAGCGTATTCCTGCTGCTGACCGTAAGTCCTGGAAAGTAGTAGTTCAGGATAGTTATGAAACAGGTGGACAGAACTTTACTGATGATTTCCTTAAAGAATTTGAACAACGATACGGTTACGATCCACTTCCTTATCTGCCTGTTTTCAAAGGGTACACCATTGGAAGTCAGGATTTATCCGATCGTTTTCTATGGGATTTACGACGTCTGATAGCAGATAAAGTTTCGTACGACTATGTAGGCGGTCTTCGAAAAATAAGTCACCAACATGGGCTTACCACGTGGCTGGAAAATTATGGTCACTGGGGATTTCCCGGCGAATTTCTGCAATATGGCGGACAATCGGACGAAATTGGCGGTGAATTCTGGAGCGAAGGCGATTTAGGCGATATAGAGAATCGTGCTGCATCGTCATCTGCGCATATCTATGGAAAAAGCAAGGTATCGGCAGAATCGTTTACCTGTGCAAACAATGTCTTTAGCCGTTATCCTGCTACGATGAAAAAACGTGGAGACTGGTCGTTTACAGAGGGTATAAACAATACGCTTTTACATGTTTATATTCAACAGGCACACGAAGATAAAGATCCGGGAATGAATGCCTGGTTTGGAAATGAATTTAACCGAAAAAACACGTGGTTTAATCACATGGATTTATTCGTGAATTATCTTAAACGTAGCAATTTTATGCTTCAACAAGGGTTAAATGTAGCCGATGTAGCTTATTATATCGGAGACGATGCGCCAAAAATGACAGGAATTCGTGACCCCGAATTACCCAAAGGATATTCTTTCGATTATATTAATGGAGAAGTTATCTTACGCGACCTACAAGTAAAAGAAGGACGCTTGGTTCTACCTCACGGAACATCATACCGCATACTCGTATTGCCAAAGCTAGAAACAATGCGTCCTGAAATATTGAGTAAAATAGAGCAATTAGTTGCCAATGGAGCTACCGTACTTGGTCCTCCGCCTAGCTATTCACCAAGTATGGAAAGATACCCTAAAGCCGATCAGGAAATAAAACAGATGGCATCCAATATGTGGGGAAGTATCGCCGTAAAACAGCGCAGATATGGCAAAGGAACGATCCTGACGGACATGAGTATGACCGAAGCTTTAGATATATTAAAAGTTGCACCCGATTGTAGGTTTAACGATAGTGATCCGGTACTATATAATCATCGTACTGTGGATGGCAATGAAATTTATTTTATCACCAATCAAAGTGAGGAACGCATACAGATAAATCCGAAATTCAGAGTAGATGGCATGCAACCCGAGTTATGGGATGCAGTAAACGGCACCACCCGTTTATTGCCTGCTTTCAGTTCGGTGAAAGGAATAACAACTGTGCCAATACAATTGGAACCGCTAGAAAGTGCATTTATTGTATTCCAGCAAAAAGGGGAGCCGACAGCATCGACTATCGAAGCCAACTACCCACATCCTCAATTGGTAGAAACTATAAATTCACCTTGGAAAGTTCAATTCGAATCGGATAAAGTGAGACGCGGACCTGCGGAAACTATTACATTCAATAAACTTACCGACTGGTCTCAACATGACGATCAACGTATCCGCTATTATTCGGGAACAGGGATATACACAACCAGTTTCAATCTGAAAGAAAAACCTAAAGATGAATTATATCTCGATCTCGGTAAAGTGAGTGTAATGGCCAAAGTAAAAGTAAACGGACAATATGTGGGAGGTGTATGGACTGCACCTTATCGTTTGAATATTTCTAAGTTCACAAAAAAAGGCAATAATACACTCGAAATAGAGGTTGCGAGCACATGGGTAAATCGCCTCATCGGAGACTTACGTTTACCCGAAGCTGAACGGAACACGTGGCTGGAAGTAAATACATGGAAAGCCGATTCACCGTTGCAATCGTCGGGATTAATCGGACCTGTCAGATTGGTTAATATCAAATAAGGGTTAGAACAAAATACTCTTTCGTACAATCATTTCTTTATTTGGAAGTCGTCTATATTTTTTGTTTATTCTTTTTTCTCACCATCCTGAGATACAAAAGATATTGAAATATAGATGCTTCGCTTCGTTCAAGTATAACCAAGAGAATAAAATATATAAAAGAAAAATATATGCTATGCATTTAAGAAATATTCCATAGATTTGCAGCGAGTTATTTAAGGAAAAACAATGCAATATGCAGAAATAAGTCAGCTAGAATCGTCGCCTTCGAAGCTGTTGATTCTCATTTAAATTCTTATAATCAGCAAATTATTTACAAAGGTAAATTTGTAAAATATAAACTGTTACTTATATAAATAAAAAACTGGAAGGATTGTGATATGAAAATTCAAGATGTTCCATTTTGTACAATTGATTGGAGTACTGTATCGCCAACAACACACCCGGGAATACAAGGAGAGGCTTACTGGCGGACTTTTGAAATGGGGAACATACGTGTTCGTATGGTAGAATACACCCCTGATTATTTAGCTGACCATTGGTGTAGCAGAGGGCATGTTTTATTCGTTTTAAGCGGCACCTTAGTTACAGAATTATCTGACGGGAGGAAATTTACACTTAATCCAGGCACAAGTTATCAGGTTGCTGACGACGTAAACCCTCATCGCTCTTACACGAAAGATGGTGCTACTCTTTTTATAGTAGATTAACCCAATAACTGAGTAATAACTTAATATGATTGATACAAAAGATATAGGATTAGTTCTGGAAGGCGGGGGGATGCGCGGTGTGTTCACGTGTGGTGTGTTAGACTATTTTATGGACAACGACATCTACTTCCCTTATACGATAGGAGTTTCAGCAGGAGCATGCAACGGGCTTTCGTTCATGTCACGCCAGCGGGGAAGAGCCAAATACAGCAATATTGATTTACTGGAAAAGTACAAATACATAGGGATTAAGCACTTTATCAGAAAAAGGAACATTATGGATTTCGATCTGCTTTTCGATAAGTTCCCCAATCATATTATCCCTTATGATTACAACACTTACTTTGAATCTCCCCACCGTTTTGAAATGGTGACAACCAATTGCCTTACAGGCGAGTCGAACTACTTTGAAGAAAAATCGAGTACCGAACGGGTGATTGACATTGTAAAAGCATCGGGTAGCCTGCCGATAATGTGCCCCATTGCATATGTAGATCAGATACCAATGCTTGACGGCGGCATATGTAATTCTATACCGATAGAGCGAGCTATAGACCAAGGGTACAAAAAAAACATTGTTGTATTGACCCGCAATAAAGGCTATCGCAAAACAAGTAAAGACATAAAAATACCTTCATTCGTATACAAAAAATATCCTGCCGTTAGAAAAGCTCTTAGTAACAGAAATGCGTCATACAACTCTCAACTAGATTTGGTAGATAAGCTGGAAGAAGAAGGGGTTATTTCTGTTATACGCCCACAAAAGCCAATGATTGTAGATCGTATTGAGAAAAATACTAAAAAATTAATAGCCCTCTATGAAGAAGGTTATGAATGCGCAAAAGCTATTAATGATATTAAATTAACTTGAGTTTGCTAGATAAAGAATAATGAAATTTCTACTCTCATTTGTCATCCCGAACTGAAAGGAGGGATCTCAACCTTTCCTTGTTGTAGTATACAGATCCCTCCTTTCAGTTCGGGATGACAAAATGGACGAAACTAACTCATACTTATATAGGGTTTATATCAAACCACATTAAGTTATAATCTTATTTATAGCTTAACCATTTAAATAATTCCTTAAAACTAACTTTCTTACCATACATCAGTATTCCTGTACGATAAATCTTAGCCGCTAATTTCACCATAAGTATCGAAGTTGCATAAAGCAATACAATAGATAGAGCCAGTTCCCATATCGGAATCTCGAATGGCGTGCGCACCATCATTACAATAGGAGAAGTAAACGGTATGAGTGAACACCAGAAAGCAATAGAACCTTCGGGATTACTTGCCGCAGCAAACCCTGTATAAAAGGCTACCATAAGAATTACCATAACAGGAGTAATAAATTGTTGTGCTTCCTGCGAATCATTCGCTGCCGAACCAAACATGGCAAATAAAGATGCAAACAGCAGATAACCGCCGATAAAGTACAGAATAAAACAAACCACAACCTGAAACCAATTGATGCTAAACAAACCGGCCAACCCCGAAGCTATTTCAGGATTATTATTCATCATAGACATCATTTGTTGCATGTCAGCAGAATTCATATCGGGAGTTTGTATTCCCATAAAAATGCTTATGCCCAACATTGCTACAATACCGACACCTAACCATATCATCAGTTGAGTCAGTCCGGTCAAAGCCACACCTATTATTTTACCCATCATCAAGTCGAAAGGCTTGACTGATGAGATAATAACCTCTATTATTCTATTCGTTTTCTCTTCTACAACACTTTGCATCACCATCGATCCATACATCATAATAAAAAAGAACATACAGAACGTAAATGCCATACCTGCCACGGATGCCACTTCACCCAAAGTATCCGCACTTTTACCCTCCGTATCCCAACGCATTGTTCTGATCTGAATCTGATCTTTCGATTTTAGTATATTTTGCAAGTTGACCACAATCTGCGGTTCAAGATTATTTTCGGCTGTAAAATTTTCTATTTTCTTAGCTCTGATAGCATCTGTTAATACATCATTTATATATCTGATCAAGTCTCTCGGTGGTTGCTGTTGCTCAGACAAGAATGTGACTGCTGCCGGATTCTCGGACAGATTGCCGTCTATTTGCAAAAGAGCGTCCATCTTCCCCTGACTGGTACTATTATCAATCGGGACAAACTGATATGTGTCTGACGGCTCGAACAGATTAGCGTATAATCCGGTATTGTCAATCACAAAGACCGTTTTTATAGATGATTCGTTCATCGACGACAGTAAAGCCGGAAGTGCTATAACGGCTATAAATAAAAATGGGGTTAATATGGTAGTAAGAATAAAAGCCTTCGTCTTTACCCTCGATGTATATTCGCGATGTATAATTAATTTTAATGCTTTCATTCTGCTGGTTTTGATACGATTTGTATAAATATATCATTCATGGTTGGTAGTTCTTCTTCAAAAGACAGAATCTCGTATTTAGAGGCTACTTCCTGAATTAGATCAGAATTAGATGCTTCATCATTTCGTTGAATACGAACTTCTACTATACCTTTTTCAGTAGCTTGCGAAAGCACTGCAAAGTGCGATGATTCTACATTAAAATTATCCCCTACCACTTGCAGTTTGAATATGTGTTTTCTGTATCGGGCACGAATATCTTTAACATTACCCTGAAGAACAACTTTCGATTTATTGATCAGAGTTATTTCATCGCAAAGCTCTTCGACCGATTCCATATTGTGTGTAGAAAGGATGATTGTTTTACCCTTTGCCTTCAATTCCAGTATCTCGTTCTTTAGCAATTCGGCATTTACAGGATCGAATCCGCTGAAAGGTTCGTCGAGGATGAACAGATCGGGCTCGTGGATAACAGTTGCAATAAACTGTATCTTTTGCTGCATACCTTTTGATAGCTCTTCGACTTTCTTATTCTCCCACGAAGCTATATCAAACTTTTGAAGCCAGTATAACATTCTCTCTTTAGCATCATCTTTCGATAATCCTTTTAGTCGGGCAAGGAAAATAATATGCTCTCCAACTTTCATCTTCTTATACAAACCCCTTTCTTCGGGCAGATAACCTATATTGAAGATATCTTCTCCGGTAGATGGTTTTCCATTGATAAGAACATGTCCATTATCGGGAGCTGTTATTCTATTAATAATACGGATTAGAGAAGATTTGCCTGCCCCATTGGGACCAAGTAAACCATATACACAGCCGCGGGGCACTTCCAGAGTCACACCGTTAAGAGCTGTATAATCACCATATTGCTTTACAATATCATGAGCTTCGAGATAAAACATATTTTATTTATTTTTTAGGTCGCAGACCTTTTTATTGTACTTAATACTATATTGTTAGTCGCAACATGGACCTGAAAATCACAAAGCAGAGTTTACCAGCGTAAAATAATACGTTCGCCCAAAGCTTTTGCCAGCACTTTCTTAATTTCCTCAAGTTTTTTTATCTTCTGAATCAACTCGATAGCTGAATCCCAATCTCCTTCTTTCTGCTTATGAGCCATTAACTCTTTTATTTCTTTTATTTGTTGGGATATATATATATTCTTGAGTTCGGTAAGAACACGCGGTACATTTTTCGCAAGGTGTTTTTCTTCGGCTAACGGCGTATCTTCCTTCTTTGCATTTGGTCCGAATTGCTTAGTATGCACCTTACTAAGATGATACCTGTCGCTAACAATATCTGCGGCTATTTTACTGATCTCCTCATCGGGATGTGCCAAAAAATAACGGCTCGAATTAAAATTCGGGTCTTCTGATCGTGCAATTGCCTCATCTAATATTTGCTTATAGATAGGACTATGAAACCACAATTCATCACGTTTCAGATCGAAACTGACATATTCTATAACTGTCATAGGTTCTTCTACCTCCTCGCCTTCTACGGGCTCGGCAGCTTCCTCATCTATAAGCCTTTCCATGCCGAAGCGCACAATATAGTAGAGTATAGCCAGCTCTGCTTTATCGACTGTCGATTTTCTCACCTTACTTGTATCCAGTTTCTTTTCTGACGAGTGGGGCAAAAGAGAATTAGTTACATCTGCAATTTCAGCATAGTTAGGTTTTGCAGGAGCTCTTTCTGCCTGAGTCTGGCGTTTTTTATTTACTTCCTGAATAAGAATACGCTCATCCACATCGAGCAGTATACTGCAATCTTTCAGATAAACTGTGCGAATAATATTATCGGGAATCACCGAAATACTATTCACAATATCAGAAATTAGAGCAGCTCGCTTTATCGGATCATTTCCCGCCTCTTCCAAGAGTAATTGGGTTTTGAAACGGATAAAATCGACTTCATTCTTTTTTATATAAGCTATAAACGATTCAGCATTCTGTTTACGTGCAAACGAATCGGGGTCTTCACCGTCAGGCAAAAGAACCACTTTGATATTCATACCATCCTCTAAAAGGAGGTCGATACCTCTTAATGCAGCCTTTATACCTGCTGCATCGCCGTCGTATATAACGACAACATTATCCGTAAAGCGGTGTATTAAGCGTATTTGTCCGTTTGTCAATGCCGTTCCCGAAGAAGATACGACATTCTCAATACCTGCCTGATGCATCGATATAACGTCTGTATATCCCTCTACCAGAAAACAGCAATCGGCTTTTGTTATGGCTTGCTTGGCAAAGAAGATTCCGTATAATTCGTTCCCTTTATGATAAATCTCACTTTCGGGCGAATTGATATATTTACCTGTATTCTCAGCCTTTTTCAATATACGCCCACCAAAAGCAATTACCTTGCCCGATAGCGTATGAACCGGAAACATTACACGTCCACGAAAACGGTCGACAACATAATTATTATCTCCCTCTATCGTTAGACCCGTTTTTACCAAGAATTCTTTTTTGTAACCGTTTCGGAGCGATTCTTGCGTGAAGGCATCTTTCTGTTCGAGACTGTAACCCAGTTGAAACTTGCGAATAATATCTTCTCTGAATCCACGCTCTTTGAAGTACGAAAGTCCGACAGCCTTACCCTCGATATGCTCGTGAAGAATATTCATAAAATAATCGCGGGCATAATCATTGAGAATGAAAAGACTTTCGCGTTCGTTATATGCTTTCTTCTGCTCATCAGTCAATTCACGCTCCTGAATCTCTATATTGTATTTTTTCGCGAGATATCTGATCGCCTCATAATAAGACAACTGTTCGTGCTTCATAATGAAGTGTACAGCCGTCCCACCTTCGCCGCAAGCAAAACATTTACAAATGTTCTTGGCAGGAGACACATAGAACGAAGGCGTTTTATCGGTATGGAAAGGACAAAGACCAACATAGTTGATCCCCCTTCGTTTGAGTGTAACAAAATCGGATACTACATCAACTACTTGTGCAGCATCCATTATACGGTCTATGGTTCCCTGATCGATCATTTATAAATATAATTCTTTCACGAAAGTACTAAAAAATATCGCTGTGGAAGTACTTAAAATAATTAAAAAAGGCGAAGGGTCTCTCAACTAATCTATTCTCTTTTCATATCTTTGTCTAATGTCTGGTTATAATTTCCAATATAGATACTATTTATGAAAAAGGTTCTTTTATTACTGACCATTTTGGTCTTTTCGGCGATCAACATTTATGCGCAAGACGTTGTTAATTGGTCATTCAAATTAGTAGATAAAGGAAATAGCGAAGTCGAACTGACAGCTGTTGCCAAAATAAATCCGGGATGGCATCTTTATGATATTACCATTCCAGATGGCGGCCCTAATCCTACTACGCTTACAATCGATGAAGCTAAAGGTGCTACAAAAGTTGGCGGATTTAAAGTTGTAAATTCGAAACTTCATAAAGGCTTTGATGATATTTTCCAAATGGAGATCGGCTATTATGAGACACAAGCCACTTTTGTGCAACGTTTCAAAGTAACAGATAAAGCTACTTTTTCACTAAAAGGAGACATACGGGCACAGGCTTGTAACGATACGGAATGTACCCCGCCTTTACCGACCGACTTCTCTTTTTCGGCCAAAGACCTACCTGCTACTGTTGTAGCCGCGAGTGGAAGTGCTGCTGAGGCTATTGTTGATGAAGCTGCTGTGGAACAAGTCCCTACTGATTCTGTTACTCAGTCAGCCTCTACATTTTCCAGCGATACAGACCTATGGGCTCCTGTGATTAAAGAAGTAGAAGCTTTTGGCGCTGCAGGCAGCACTACCAACCAAACATATTGGTTTATATTCATTTCGGGATTTTTGTATGGCTTCGTAGCCTTGCTTACGCCTTGCGTATGGCCAATGATACCGATGACAGTAAGTTTCTTCTTGAAAAGAAATAAGAAGAACAGAGCTAAAGCTATCAAAGATGCAGTAACATACGGCTTGGGTATTATTATAATATATGTATCGCTAGGGCTTATCATAACTGCCATATTCGGGGCCAGTGCTCTCAATGATATGGCGACAAGCGCTGTCTTCAACCTCATATTCTTTGCCCTTCTCGTTGTATTTGCAATATCTTTCCTAGGGGCTTTTGAGATGGTATTACCATCCTCATGGACAAACAAGATGGATAGTAAAGCAGATTCTACAACAGGAGTCATCAGCATATTCTTTATGGCATTCACGCTGGCTCTCGTATCCTTCTCTTGTACCGGTCCTTTGATTGGAACTTTACTCGTTGAAGCTGCTGGTACAGGTAGTATTACTGCACCGGCAATAGGTATGTTCGGATTTGCGTTGGCCCTGTCCATTCCATTTACGCTGTTTGCTATTTTCCCTTCACTTTTGGAAAGTATGCCTAAATCGGGCGGATGGCTCAACTCGGTTAAGGTAGTACTAGGATTCTTAGAACTTGCTTTAGCACTGAAATTCTTATCGGTAGCAGACCTAGCCTACGGATGGGGAATTCTCGACAGAGAAGTATTCCTTGTATTGTGGATAGCTATTTTTGTTCTGCTAGGAGCATATCTATTAGGAAAACTGAAATTCTCGCACGATAGCGATTTGAAATATGTGTCCGTACCTCGTTTATTTATGGCAATCATATCATTTGCATTTGCTATATACCTAATCCCTGGCTTATGGGGTGCACCACTTAAAGCTATCAGCGCATTCTCGCCACCTCTTACTACACAAGATTTCAATCTATATAAAGGGGAGGTTCATGCCAAATACGACGATTACGAAGCAGGTATGGAATATGCACGAAAAAATAACAAACCTGTCATGATAGATTTCTCCGGTTATGGCTGTGTTAACTGTCGCAAGATGGAAGCATCTGTATGGACAGACATTCGTGTGAAACAAATATTGGACAACGACTATGTTCTGATAACACTGATGGTGGACGATAAGAAAAAGCTGCCTGAAGTAATAGAAGTTACCGAAGGAAATGGAAAAACAGCTAAATTGAAAACGATTGGTGATAAATGGAGTTATCTGCAACGTCATAAGTTCGGAACGAACTCGCAACCTTATTACGTATTGTTAGATCACGAAGGCAAGCCGATAGGTCCTTCTTATGCTTACGACGAAGATGTAAATAAATACCTCAACTTCTTAAACATAGGATTGACTAACTTCAAGAAATTACAGGAAGTAAAATAAATGAAGAGAAGCAGATTTTAAACGGTCTGCTTTTTTCTATAAAAGATAAAAGATATGCATACGAGAGAAGAGAAGAAAGAAGCATTCGGCCGCTTACTCGACATTATGGACGAGCTACGCGTAAAGTGCCCATGGGATGCTAAACAAACGAACGATAGCCTTCGCACCAACACAATAGAAGAAGTATATGAATTGTGTGAGGCTATCATAAAAAATGATGATAACGAGATAAAGAAAGAACTGGGCGACGTACTTCTTCACGCGGTTTTCTACTGCAAGATAGGTGAAGAAAAAGACGCTTTTGACATTGCGGATGTATGCAATACGTTATGCGATAAGCTCATCTACCGCCATCCTCATGTATTCGGAGACGATGCTTCCAAGACAGCAGGCGAAGTAGAAAAATCGTGGGAACAACTAAAACTAAAAGAAAAAGGAGGAAACAAAACTGTGCTCGAAGGTGTTCCGGCATCACTTCCTTCTATAGCTAAAGCCCATCGCATACAGGATAAAGCTCGCAATGCAGGATTCGATTGGGAGAAAAAAGAAGGTGTATGGGAGAAAGTCAGCGAAGAGTTTAATGAGTTGAAAAACGAAATCGCAAATATGGATACCGATAAGATGGAAGCCGAATTCGGTGATGTTTTTTTCAGTCTGATAAATGCTGCCAGATTATACAAAGTAAATCCCGACAATGCGCTGGAACGAACTAACCAGAAATTCATACACCGTTTTAATTATATAGAACAAGAAGCAAAAAAGCAAGGAAGAAACTTAAAGGATATGACTTTAGGCGAAATGGATTCGTTGTGGAATAAAGCTAAGAAATCGGAGTGAAAGACAGATATATACTTAGTAGGTGAGACATTAAATTACAACTAATAAAATTTCTCGAAGAATTTGTCATCCCGATACGTAGTGAGGGATCCATTATCTCTTGAGGTTATTAGCCAATAGCTATTAGCTAAGGGCTTATTTCATAATAGATCCCTCCTTTCAGTTCGGGATGACAGAATGTACGAATGACAGATACTAATTCATAACTCATAATTATATGATATTTATATCGAACTCACATTAATTATTAATATTTCGCTTAGCAAAGCTATAAAAGGTCAGTGACCTTAAAAATAGTAAAGAAGATGAACAAGTGCGAAAAACCAAATGTTCTAATTAACTTGCAAAGCGCTATTAGACAATAGCATTTTCAACCACGAGAGAGAAATACAACAGTACCCACATTAAAAAAAACAAAGATTATGTTAGCAGTAAATCCTTATTTGTCATTCAATGGCACATGCGAAACCGCATTCAATTTTTACAAATCTGTATTTGGGGGCGATTTTGAATTTATCGGACGTTATAAAGATATTCCGGGCGAAGATATACCAGAATCAGAGAAAGATAAAATCATGCACATATCATTACCTCTGACAGAAGCAGTACGACTAATGGGAGCAGATTCGTCAGAGATATTTGGTCAAACAACCAAATTCGGCGACTGTGTAACCCTTACTCTTTGCACCGAAAACGAAGCCGAAACGAAGAGAATCTTCAATGCTCTTTCTGAAGGGGGCAAAATCATCATGCCACTAGAAAAAACGTTCTGGGCTGACCTATATGGTATGTTTACCGATAAATTCGGCATTAGCTGGGCAATAAATTATGCTCCGAATATGAACAACTAAATAATAAGAGGAATATGGGGTTCTTCATCCACATAATATAGAACCTAAAAACTATAAAAAAAAGAGTTGTCTTTCTAATTGAAGACAACTCTTTTCACATTTTATTATATTAAAAGAATTATTTTTTCTTCTTTTTAGATACTGTGTTAATTTCTTTCCAAAGCTTCGGATTATTCGCTTTCAAATCTGTAGAGAACGAATAAGGAAGATCTGCTTCTGTTATACCTCTTTGTTTATTTGGGGTAGCCGACATTTTGAAATTGATTGTAGCACCGTTCATCAATTGATCGTGAGTGATATAATTCTTAGTATATGGTTGACCATTCAGAGCCATCGACTCAACATATCTATTCGATACACTATTGTTTTCTGCTTTGATTACTACTTTTTTACCATTCTCAAGATTCAATGTTACACTTTTGAATAGTGGTGAACCCATGATATATTGATCAGATCCAGGGCATACAGGATAGAATCCCATTGCCGAGAATACGTACCATGCTGATGTTTGACCATTATCTTCATCACCGCAATAACCGTCAGGACGTGGAGTATAAAGTTTGTCCATTACCTCTCTTACCCAATACTGAGCTTTCCAAGGTTCAGAAGAATAGTTATACATGTAGATCATGTGCTGAATAGGCTGGTTACCATGTGCATAGTTACCCATATTCATGATTTGCATTTCTCTGATTTCATGGATAACACCTCCATAATAGCTATCATCGAACAATGGTGGAACATTAAATACAGAGTCCATCATTTGGTTGAAACCGTCTTTACCACCCATCAAATCAATAAGTCCTTGAGGATCTTGGAATACAGACCAAGTATAATGCCAGCTGTTTCCTTCGGTAAATGCATCGCCCCATTTCAACGGGTTGAATGGAGATTGGAATTCACCGTTCTCATTTTTACCTCTCATCAATTTATGATCAGGGCAGAATAGGTTTTTATAGTTAAATGCTCTTTTTGCAAAGATGTCGATTTCTTTAGCCGGTTTGTTTAGCGCTTTACCTAATTGATAGATAGTCCAATCATCATAAGCATACTCTAATGTACGAGCTGCACTTTCGTTTATCTTAACATCGTAAGGAACATAGCCAAGTCTGTTATAATAATCATAACCTAAACGACCTGTTGAACCGATTTTCGGATGAACATTATTAGCTCCGTGTACTACAGCTTCCCATAGTGTTTCAATATCGTATCCTCTTAACCCTTTAAGGTATGCATCAGCTACTACAGACGCAGAGTTGTTACCAACCATACAGTTTCTATGACCAGGACTAGCCCACTCAGGTAAGAATCCGCTTTCTTTATATGTGTTAGCAAGACCTTCCTGCATTTTTTCGTTCATAGACGGGTACATAAGATTCAAGAATGGGAACAAACAACGGAATGTATCCCAGAAACCTGTATCAGTAAACATATAACCGGGAAGTACTTCACCGTTATATGGACTGTAATGCATAACTTGTCCTTTAGCATCTATTTCGTAGAAGCTGCGAGGGAATAATACCGAACGATAAAGGCAAGAATAGAATGTACGTAGGTTATCAACATTCTCATCTTGAACTTCGATACGACCTAATATTTTATTCCATTCTGCTCTTCCTTTTTGAGCAACTTGCTCGAATGTATTATTGCCTAATTCTTTCAGATTAGTTTCTGCTTGCTCATAGCTAATGAAAGAAGAAGCCACTCTTGCGTGTACTTTCTCTCCTTTTTCTGTAGCAAAACCGATAATTGCGCCTGCATGATTGTCAGACGACTCCAATTTACCTTTAGTAATTGTATTACTTGCAACTGTAGCTGTATAAGTAAATGGCTTATCGAATGTAATTACGAAGTAATTCTTGAAATTTTCAGGAACACCACCACTGTTACGTGTTGTGTAGCCAATAATTTTATTTTCGCCAGGGATAACTTTCACATACGAACCTCTGTCGAAAGCATCGATCACAACATAAGAACTATCTGTCTTAGGGAATGTAAATTGAAACATTGCAGCACGCTCTGTTGGAGCGATTTCTGTTACCACATCGTGATCTGCCAAATATACTTTATAGTAATATGGCTTAGCAACTTCTGCCTTATGTGAAAACCAACTAGCTCTCTCATCCTGATCAAATATTACTTTACCTGTGATAGGCATAATAGAAAATTGACCGTAATCGTTAATCCAAGGACTTGGTTGGTGAGTTTGTTTAAATCCGCGGATTTTGTCTGCATCATAGGTATATGCCCATCCGTCACCCATTTTGCCGGTTTGTGGCATCCAGAAGTTCATACCCCAAGGCATTGCTATTGCCGGATAGGTATTTCCTGTGGATAGTGAATGCTTCGATTGTGTTCCCACAAGCGGGCTTACATAATCTACCGGGTCTAAATTTGTCTGCGCATTAGCTGACCAGACACAAAGAAAACTCAGCAGTAAAAAAACACTTGCTTTTCTCATCATTTCTTTTTTGTTGTTTGACTTATTAATTGATTTTCTAACGTTTTTATTATAATAGCTTCCTACAACAGAACGGACTTGATAAAAGCATTATTGCTATCGAAATGGCACTCAACGCGTAGTTCTTCATAGGTATGACATTTAAATAATAGATTAAGATATCAAAAATAATACAAGTAGGAGAATTGACCATCTATTCTCCTACTTGTATACACAAAGTTAAAGTAATTTAACTATTCGAACAGCTTAACAATTGAGATAATCAGGATAAAATCACCATTGTAACCTATTTTGGTATTTATCTATATATGGGCATGAAAAGTCATGTTAATAGTAAGTAACCTTTCAAATTTTAATCAATGAAATACTTTGGAGCTAAAAACGTATTTTTTTTTGCCAAAACACCTATTGTTCAGCCATATAAACTTGAAATTTTCAAGTTTCATTTTTTCATATAGTTTTCTAAATTTTCATACCCGGGTAATCCTCCATTTTTCAATAATATTTGTCCTTTATGGTCTATCAACATATAAGTTGGAAAGGTTGTAATACCTAGTTTGACTGTAATCGATTCGTTATTAGATTCATCGAATATCTGCGGCCATTGAATATCATTTTCTTCAAATATTGTTTTGGCTTTATCGAGATTATCGGCTCTATCAAAACAAACGCTAACAAATTCGTATCTATCATTATATAAGTTATATAATTCACGCAATTTAGGGAGAGTCGCTATACATGGACTGCACCATGTTCCCCAAAAATCAATAACAATGAAATTCTTTTTCTCTGTAAAAAAAGGATTTACTTTTTCTAATAGTATATTCGCTAATAATGGAGTTTCTTTATTTACATCAGTCAATAATTGAAGATGAACATTATCCCAATTCTCATTAATTTCTGTAAGTTTGTAATATTGATTGTTTATGTAGATTGAATCGTTTAACCGGTAATTTCTTTTATATTTTATCCCATTTACGTATCCGTCTCCATGATAATTACCCAAAGAATCTATTACATTCAATTCGAGCCCTACTATATCTGAGTTTGCGAGATTGTTTTTAATAATGGATATAGTATTATTCTGAAATTTTGCATTTCTCATTTTTGAAATAAAAACATTCAGAGGTAATTCGTAAAATCGTGAATCATTGAAAGTAACTCCATCGACAAAAGGCAGGAAAAATAATTCACAGGTTTTATATTCTATCTTATTCTCGAGGAAATAAGGATAAATTATATCTATTCGAGGAAATAAATTATCGGGTAAATTTTTATTTTTCCACTTCTTTGCAGAATCAGCATGATATGATAACCTTATGTCATTTTTTAAAAAATAATTATCATGCTTTGATATCTTTATTATAAGCGAATCTGATTCTTTTTTTAGAAGGATTTTTAATCCCTCAGGTATTTCTTTGCAATATTGCTCACTGATATCTATGGATTTCCTGAATTGTAGATCATCTTGCAACGCCAATTCATACAAAATGCTATCGAATGGTGCTACAGAATTATTTTCAGGCCAAATTTTAATTGGATTTGGAATAAATATTAAACCTCCTTTTGTTTCTTCATAGTACTGGGGAGTATTTAACTTTATATTTATTATGTCATCGTCTTGTTGTGCATCAATTTGTAAAATAAATAAAACAAAAAGGAAAACAACAGAACTTGGCTTTTTCATATTATACTAGTTTATAAGAAAATAAAGATACAATATTAATTGACAGAAAATAGAAAAAGAAAGGGCTGAAAGTTAGAACAACCTCCAGCCCGTTATATTATAGCCTAATTATATTATTGTTTATGAACTTCGACCTTTTGGGTAGGTGCATGTTCCGCATTTCTTTTTTCGACAGAAGCCACAAAACTATCGGCAAGAGATGCAAATGCCATACCTGTTATAGAGTTTTCGTTGAGCGAAACAGGGACTCCGCTATCGCCTCCTTCGCAGATGCTCTGCACAATAGGTATCTGCCCTAAAAGAGGTACATTCATCTCTTCGGCAAGAGCCTTACAACCCTCTTTACCAAATATATAATATTTATTTTCAGGAAGTTCGGCCGGAGTAAACCAAGCCATATTTTCTACCAAACCAAGTATCGGCACGTTCACTTTTTCGTTGGTAAACATGTTTATACCTTTACGGGCATCGGCTAAAGCGACTTGTTGCGGGGTACTTACTACTACCGCACCGGTAATAGCTAAGGTCTGCACCAAAGTCAAATGAATATCGCTTGTACCGGGTGGAAAATCGATAAGGAAATAGTCCAAGTCGCCCCAATCTGCATCGGCAATCAATTGCTTTAAAGCATTTCCTGCCATTGCTCCACGCCATACAACAGCCTCATCTCTATTCACAAAGAAACCGATAGAAAGCATCTTAACGCCATATTTTTCGATAGGAACGATATATTCTTTTCCGTCAATAGGTTCTAAAAGCGGACGTGCATCTTCTTCGTTAAACATTTTAGGGAGTGAAGGCCCGAAGATATCAGCATCGAGCAACCCAACTTTATAGCCTTTTTTTGCTAATGATATAGCCAGATTGACAGATACTGTACTCTTACCTACTCCACCTTTGCCCGAAGACACTGCTATTACATTCTTAACTTGAGGTAATAGTTTAGCAGCTTTAGGAGGTGCAGCCTGCGCCGTTTTTACTTCTATATTTCCCTTTATTTCAATATTCGGATCAGCATATGTTAAAATTGCTGTTTCACATGCTTTCACCACCGATTTAATAAATGGATCGTTAGGTTTATCGAATAACATCGAGAAACTCACTTTCATTCCATCTATATGAATATCATCGGATACAAATCCCATCTCGACAACGTCTTTCCCTGTACCGGGATAACGCACATTGCGAAGTGCATCCAGAATCAGTTTAGGATATATTTTTGTACTCATTTCTAATTATTTATTGCTTAGCTTCCTTTAGCGATTGCGTGTTATTTCTACCAAAACTACGGTAACTGTCTTTTTCGATATCCAATTCGGGTTCAATCCAGTTATCCCTGTCCTGACATTCAAACTTGATATACTTTATATTTAAACCACGAGCTAGCCATTGTTGTTCATAAAACGTCTGAATTTTAAGGATTTCATCCACCAGATCGGAATGGTATAGATCGTCTGTCTGAAACAGAACAGGCAGCTTATTTTCTTTTACCATCTCGCAAGTATAGGTAAACATAAAGTTACTGTCGGATTTCAGATGAATAATACCATTTGGAATAAGTATTTCGCGGTATAATTTCATAAAACGGGTAGATGCCATACGCTTATTCACTTTATTCATCTGCGGATCAGGAAATGTTATCCAGATTTCCGAGACCTCTCCTTCACCAAAGAACTTGTTGATCAGTTCTATGTGTGTACGAAGAAAAGCGACATTAGTCATACCCTCCTGATAGGACTGCTTTGCCCCTGTCCACATACGAGCTCCCTTAATATCTATGCCTATAAAATTCTTATTGGGGAATAATTTTGCAAGACCTACACTATACTCTCCCTTGCCACAGCCTAATTCAAGAACAATGGGATTGTCGTTTTTGAAAAATAATTCATTCCATTTTCCCCTCATTTCAAAACCTTTTTCCTGCAAAACAGAAAAGGGATATTGAAATACATGAGGATATTCCTCCATGTTGGCAAACTTAGCGAGCTTATTTTTACCCATATCTTTGTTTTATTGTCGATTTAGAATTGTTGCATATCGCATAGCTTGCGATAATATCCGTTTAGTTCAAATAGCTCGGCATGATGACCGCGTTCTACAACTTTTCCTTCATGCATTACATATATCTCATCTGCATTTTTAATTGTAGACAGACGATGAGCAATAACCAACGTTGTACGATTTTTCATCAGTTTTTCCAATGCATCTTGTACCAGTCGTTCCGACTCGGTATCTAAGGCAGATGTAGCTTCATCAAGAATTAATATCTGAGGATTTTTCAAAATAGCACGAGCTATACTAATACGCTGACGTTGCCCGCCTGACATCTTCCCACCACGATCACCTATATTTGTATCATAACCATTTTCTGTGGATATAATGAAGTCGTGGGCATTAGCTATTTTAGCAGCCTCAATAACCTGTTCGAGAGTAGCATTCTCCACTCCGAAAGATATATTATTGAAGAATGTATCATTAAATAAGATAGCCTCTTGATTTACATTGCCCATCAATCCTCTCAAATCGTGCAACGAGGCATCTTTGATATTTACATCATCAATATAGATACCCCCTTCGTTCACATCGTAGAAACGAGGTAACAAGTCGGCCATTGTAGATTTTCCAGAACCGGACTGACCAACAAGAGCAATTGTTTTTCCTTTAGGAATAGTTATGCTCACGTGATTAATCACCCAATTTGTTTCGTATTTAAATCGTATATCTCTGTAAGTTATTTCTCTTTCAAAAGGAATTGGTTTGGGATTGGCTGGATCTTTTATATTATTATCAGCCTTTAGAATCATATCGATACGTTCTACCGAAGCTAAACCTTTCTGAATAGCGTATACCGATCTCGATAGATCTTTTGCAGGATTGATAATCAGATAAAAAATAGAAATGTAAAAAATAAATGTCGGAGCGTCTATTGCACTTCTTTGTCCCAATATAAGCGATCCTCCATACCATAAGACAATTGCAATCGTCAGAGTTCCCAACAATTCACTCATCGGATGTGCCATCATCTGACGGCGAGCAATACGGTTCGACATATCTCTGAAAGTATTGCTGACCTTATCGAAACGCTGGGTTATCTTATCTTCTGCATTAAACGCTTTTATTATCCGCAATCCGCTTAAAGTTTCTTCGATCTGAGACATTAAGCCTCCCCATAGGTTCTGAGCCTCTACCGACTTTCGCTTCAAACTCTTACCTACTTTACCCATAATATAACCGGCAATAGGTAATAGCACCAATACAAACAATGTCAGTTCCCAACTGATAATAAACATAGTTACTAAGTTTATTATGATGAGAATAGGGTTCTTACTAACCATCTCGAGCGAACTCATTACAGAGTTTTCTACTTCGCCCACATCTCCTGTCATACGTGCCATAATATCTCCTTTTCTCTCATTCGAGAAAAAAGCAAGTGGCAAAGAAAGGATTTTATCATTAATCTGTTTACGTATATCTCTCACAACTCCGGTTCTCACCGCTACAATGAAATATCCGCTAAAGTAAGTAGTAAGTGTTCTCAATCCGGTAGTTAATACAAGGAATGCTCCAAGAAGAATAAGCACGGTTGCTCCTTCATATTTCTGCATGAAATCGGTCAAAAACCAGTAAAAGTTGTTCTTTAATATATGGAAATTGAATAGGTTATCCCAGTCTATTGGCATGTATTCATATTTCTGAATATCCATACCAAACAATATTTGTAGTATGGGGATGATAAGTGTAAAGGAAAATACGTTTAGCACAGCACTTAATATATTGAAGAAAATATTAAGTATCACTTGTTTTTTATATGGCGGTATAAAGCGCCTTATCAGTTTGATAAAATCGTTCATTAATGGTCTATTTGATAGCTGAATATTGTTTCAAAATCGTGTTTTTACAAAACGGGTGCAAGTTAGTTATAATTATTCTGTTATTAAAAGTCTTTTGTAGTTTTTAGGAAACCGAACATTCCGGCTTGAAAGAATTAAAAGAACCGCGATTTATAAAATATCTGAACCGGATTCTACATTTAAACTATTATCTTTACTTTTGCAGTAAACACGAAGAAACATGAGAAGAACCACATTATTATTAGTCTCCTTTTTACTTACATGCGTATTGGTAGCACAGGATTATGATTATCAATTCAGATTAACTCTAAAAGACAAGGGAACAACGGAATATTCCTTGAATAAGCCGGAGGAGTTTCTTTCAAAAAAAGCTATTGAAAGAAGAGAAAAACAAAATATAAAGATAGAAAAAACAGATATTCCAATTTCGGAAGACTACATAAAATCCATTGAAAATACAGGTGGAATTATTGTAGCCAAAAGTAAGTGGCTCAATTCGGTAAGTGTTCACTGCGGAGACAGTAGCATGGTAGAAACGCTCAAAGCTTTACCTTTTGTTGCAGATGCAAAGTTTGTATGGAAAGGAAAAAAAGTAACGGAAACACCCAAAAGTGAAAGCGATACAATGATGCATATAATGGTCATAGTACCACTACCCGAAGATAGAATAGAACCTCCTGTTTATAGAGATTATTATGGTTTTGCCGAAAAAAACATCAGAATACAAAACGGGCAATTACTGCACGAAGCCGGATTTAAAGGAGGAGGTATTGATATTGCGGTAATTGATGCCGGATATAACAACCTTCTACGAATAAGCTTGCTGGACAATATCAACATACAAGACTCTAAAGGATTTGTGCGTGGCAGAGAGAATATATTTCATAATGCCAGTCAACACGGACTGAATGTTTTATCAGCTATGGCGACTAACAAACCGCATACTTTTGTAGGGACAGCGCCCGAGGCTAATTATATATTATTGGGGTCGGAAGACTCTCGCAGCGAATTCCCCATAGAAGAAGATTATTGGGTAACAGCTATAGAATATGCCGACAGTATAGGTGTCGATGTTGTAAATACATCCCTAGGATATAACCATTTCGATACTCCTGCAAAAAGCTTCGAGCATTCAGACCTAGATGGCAAGACTGCATTAATAACCAGAGGCGCTGACATGGCAGTTAGAAAAGGAATGTTTGTTGTCGTGAGTGCCGGTAATTCGGGAAACTCTGAATGGAGAAAAATAACCCCTCCATCAGACGCAAATCTGGTATTAACGGTTGGGGCTATTCAACAAGACTCTATCATTGCAGGTTTTAGCTCCCGTGGACTAACGGCCGACCTACGAACCAAACCCGATGTTGTGGCTCTTGGCTCACGAACAGCAGTTATAGGGGATAATGGCTATGAGACACTTAAAAATGGAACCTCTTTCTCATCTCCGGTTATGTGCGGATTAGCAGCATGCTTATGGCAGGCTTATCCTAAATTGACCAACAGAGAATTGTTTCGCGTTATCAGAGAAGCAGGTAATAAATATGAATCTCCGGACGACACGTATGGCTATGGCTTACCCGATATGGGAAAAGCAATGCAATTAGCTAAAGAAATGACCAAAAAGAAAAAGAAATAAATAATGGATAATACAGCCATCTCCCTACATGAACTGAATCGTCTGATAAGGGGCGTCATACATGACAGCCTCCCTGAGATGTTCTGGATAAGAGCAGAGATGAGCGATGTACGTGCTAATCAAAATGGGCATTGTTATCTTGAATTTATAGAAAAGGATACTTTAGGCAAATCCATTGTAGCGAAAGCCCGCGCAATGATATGGGCTAATACGTTCTTTATACTGAAAGCGTATTTTGAAAATGCGACCAATCAGCCTTTTGCTTCAGGATTAAAAGTATTGGTAAAGGTCAGTATCGAATTTCATGAGCTATATGGGTTCAGCCTTACAGTTCACGATATAGACCCGACGTATACACTCGGAGATCAGGCTATTAATCGCGCGGCAATTATAAAGCAACTTCAAGAAGACGGCGTTATCGATCTTAATAAAGAACTGGAATTACCTCTTCCGACAAACAGAATTGCTATAATCTCATCTCCCACTGCCGCAGGCTATGAGGACTTTTGTAATCAATTAGAGAATAACCCTTTCGGGTTTGCGTTCTATACCAAGCTATTCCCTGCTATTATGCAAGGAGACAGAGCAGAAGATTCTGTAATCTCAGCATTGGAAAAAATTTATGAATATCAGGATTGTTTCGATGCTGTAGTGATTATCCGTGGTGGAGGGGCAACTTCCGAACTAAGCTGTTTTGATTCATACCTTTTGGCTGCAAGTTGTGCACAATTCCCTCTTCCTATAATAACGGGAATAGGGCATGAACGTGACGAAACAGTTTTAGACATAGTTGCACATACACGTGCTAAAACGCCTACTGCCGTTGCTGAATTCTTGATTAATAACATGGGCGAAATTGCAGAGGAGTTAGACAGTTTGCAGATTGGTATTACATCTACTATCGCTCTACATTTACAAGAAAACATGCTGCAACTGAATACTGTTGAAGCACAGATCTCTTTCCTTTTGAAGAACTGGCGCAAAGAACAGCAGAATAAAATGCTTTCGATAAAAGAGGTACTTCGGAAAGAGGTTCAGAAAATAGTTAGAAATGAGCAAAATACATTTGCCTTACTTGGTATCTCACTATCAAGAAATACGCACCAAGCAATAAAGGGCAATGAAACAAAGCTGGAGACATTCGAGAAACATCTCAATCTCATATCTCCCGAAACTATCCTAAAGAAAGGCTATACTTTAACTATGAAAAACGGTAAGATAGTAAAACATGCAGACAGCTTGGAAAAAGGAGATACGATAACAACTGTGTTTGCTAAAGGACAAGTAGAATCCATCATAAAAAAAATATAATGGCAAAAAAAGAACAATCATATGGCGAAGCAATGCAAGAGCTTCAAGACATCATGTCTCGTGTAGAGAATGAAGAACTGGATGTAGATGTATTACTCGAAGAGGTAAAGAAAGCAGCTACTCTTATCAAATTCTGCAAAGATAAATTACACAAAACAAATGATGAGATACAAAAGATATTAGACAAGATAGAATGAATCAAAAAAACATTATTATTGTCGCCGGAGGAAAGGGTCTTCGCATGGGTGCCGATCATCCGAAGCAATTTATTCCGATAAGTGGCAAACCCATTCTGATGCATACAATCAATGCATTCTATGCGTATGATAAGCACATAAATATAGTGCTTGTATTGCCCGAGTCACATCAGGATTATTGGAAAGAGTTGTGTCGAGAATACAAATTCGACATTGCTCATCAAATAGCCACAGGTGGCGAAACACGATTCCATTCTGTGAAAAACGGACTGGCATTGATCAACGAAGGCTTAGTCGGAGTGCAGGATGGTGTAAGACCTTTCGGATCGAAAGAGATGATTACCAGATGTTTCGATGCTGCCCAACAATATCAGGCTGCAATACCTGTTATCGATTCTACCGACAGCCTACGTGAAATGACAGACGCTGAAAGAAGTAAAATTATAGATCGCTCTAAGATCAGATTGGTACAAACACCTCAAGTCTTTTCGGTTGAGATACTAAAAAAAGCATATCAGACCGATTATACAGAAACTTTCACCGACGACGCATCGGTAGTGGAGGCAATCGGCATAAATATACATCTGGTAAGGGGGGAAACAACAAATATAAAAGTAACGACACCCTTGGATTTGAAAATAGGAGAGTTGATAGCTAATTCGTCCCTCTGAAAATATTTCATAAAGGATTATACAAGAAAGAGGAAAGTGACAATTCGAAGTAATTTCGATGAGGATTTTTGGAATAAAAGAGATAAGCAATGATAGATATACTTTCAAATTATTATCTGAGTCAGGTAGAACCTCAAAAAAGTTGTTTATTTGCTTTACGCAGTATCATTCTGAACTTAGATGAAAATGTGTCGGAGACTGTAAAATATGAGATGCCTTGTTTTTGTTATAAGAAAAAGATGTTTTGTTTTTTATGGACTGATAAGAAAACCAACGAACCATATATCCTGATGGTTGAAGGTAAACTTCTTAGCCATCCTGAATTGGAGCAGGGAAGCCGCTCTCGTATGAAGATATTGAGGATCGATCCAAGCGAAGATTTACCGATCGAAACAATCGAACTTATATTAAATGATGCTTTGGACTTATACAAAAGCGGAAGAATAAAAATTAAATAATCAACCCATTATGGAGCAAGATATTGACGCGCTATATTATAATGCTATCGATTTATTAAAAACGATGATACAAACGCCTTCTTTCAGCAGGGAAGAGGATAATCTAGCCAATTATATAGAGACCTACATGAAAAACATGGGCTTCGAACCCAAGCGTAAAGGCAATAATCTATGGATACAAAATAAGAATTTCGATTCATCGAACCCAACGATCTTACTCAATTCGCACATCGATACGGTGAAACCTGTGAGTGCATGGACAAAAGACCATTTCGACTCGGTAGTGGAGGATGATGTTCTATTCGGTTTAGGCAGTAACGATGCAGGGGCAAGCGTAGTATCGCTTTTGCACGCATTCTTCATACTTACAAATAAAGTTCAGAACTACAACCTCATTTTCCTCGCTTCATGCGAAGAAGAAGTATCAGGTAAAGGTGGTGTAGAATCCATCATTCCAGAACTGCCGGCAATTGAGTTCGGCATAGTAGGCGAACCGACAGGTATGCATCCTGCTGTGGCAGAAAAAGGACTCATGGTTATAGATTGCACCTCTTACGGAAAATCAGGTCATGCAGCCCGCAACGAGGGAGATAATGCCATATACAAAGCACTAAAAGACATTGAATGGTTTAGAGATTACCGATTTGCAAACGAAAGTGATTTGCTGGGTCCTGTGAAAATGACCGTTACAATGATAAATTCAGGCACACAGCACAATGTAGTTCCCGACAAATGCGATTTTGTAGTAGATGTCCGCAGCAATGAATTATATAGCAATGAAGAACTCTTCAAATTGATAGACGAGCATACTACCAGCGAAATAAAACCTCGATCATTCAGACTAAACTCTTCGAATATAGCAATCGAAAACCCTTTTGTACAACGAGCTATCATGATAGGTAAAGAACCTTACGGCTCTCCTACATTGTCGGATCAGGCTTTGATGCCTTTCCCGACTGTAAAGATAGGACCCGGAGATTCGGCACGTTCTCATACAGCCGACGAATACATTCTGCTTAGTGAAATTAGAGAAGCAATCGAACTTTACGTTAAATTACTCGACGGCCTCAGACTTTGATTGCTCCAGCAATTCTCTCAATTGCTCTTCGGTATGATCACTTTCCTTCAATGGCACAGTCTCTACAACTGCCAGTGACGGATCTATATCATACATTTGAGTATCCGATGTGGTCAATCGTTTCACCAAGTTGTAGCAACCGAATATTATCTGACGCGAAGGATTCATATGCACATTTCTAAATATACGGTCTACAACCATAAATTTAAAATCGCCTCTCTTATCGTCCGCATCTTGCAAAGAAGGATAACGAGACGATAGATCAACTACGCCATTTTTCTCTAATTCGTTTGTTATCAGTGTAAGATATTTATCTGTATGGATGCCCAATTTAAATCCGGCATGAATATCGACACGGAATATTTTGCCGGGTACAAAGACTGTCGTTTCATAACTGAACTCGTATGGCTGATCCGTCCTTCTCAGACGAACAAACCAATAGGTATCAGCACGTTTAGGTGTTCTTTTGAACAAAGAATATGCTATTTTACTTTCTAAAAAGTTTTTCTTATTTGCTTTAACGATATAAACAAGGTGAGTGGCTGCCTTAGGAATCGTCGTATCCTCACTCATTTTTACAATCTGGTTGATATAGTGATCGTCTACCTGATCGTAGATTGTATAACTACGCTTTATTCTTCTGCCATTATACCACGAATACATGATAAGGACTAATGTTCCTGCCATAAGTATAGGTACAAAACCACCGTGAGCAAACTTTTGCATGTTAGCAAAGAAGAATCCTAATTCTATAATTACAAAGAATAATGTCAATGGAATACTATACCATAATGGTTTCTTCATCTTTATGAAATATAAGAAAAGAAGAATTGATGTCATGAGCATACTCAGGGTTATCGCCAAACCATATGCTGCTTCGAGGTGCATAGAAGATTGGAGCATAAGAATAATAAGTATACACAATATCATCAATGTATAATTGATAGAAGGGATGTACATTTGCCCCTTTATCTTAGTCGGATATTTTATCTTGACATTTGGCCATATATTGAGCGAAATAGCTTCACTTATCACGGTGAACGATCCACTAATGAGAGCCTGACTGGCTATAATAGCAGCTAGCGTTGCCATCATTACCCCTATAAAGCTAAACCATTCGGGCATCATAGCAAAGAATGGATTAATATCGTGGCTTACCAGTTGCGGTGAATTGATAATCCAAGCAGCTTGCCCTAAGTAATTTATAATAAGAGCAGCTTTCACATAAACCCACGATACCCGTATATTTTTCAAGCCACAATGTCCTAAATCGGAATAAAGCGCCTCTGCCCCTGTCGTACAAAGGAATATCGCACCTAGTATAATCATCGCCTGAGGCACTTCTATCAGAAAATTGACAGCATAATAAGGACTAAATGCCTTGAGAACACTGAGGTCTCCAACCAGTTGACTCATACCCATCACAGCCATCATTGTAAACCAACCAACCATGAAGATACCGAAGAACCGACCAAGCGAGCCGGTCCCGAAAGGCTGTATAAGGAAAACACCTAATACAATAGCAATAGTTACAGGAATTACAGGAATATGCGGAGCTATAACATTCAAACCTTCTACGGCAGACATGACTGTCATCGCGGGAGTTATTACTCCATCGGCAAGAAGAGTGGCTGCACCTAGCGCTGCAATAATATATGCCCAGCGATATCTCTGACGGATAAGAGCATATAATGATAAAATACCACCTTCACCCTTATTATCGGCACGTAGTGTGATAATAACATATTTCAGTGTGGTCTGTATAGTTAAGGTCCAGATGACACAAGAGACAGCTCCCAATATATAATCGGGACGCGCCAATTCTCCGGCAGGAAGAGAGTTTATTATAGCTCTCATTACATATAAAGGAGAAGTACCTATATCTCCGAAAACAATACCAATGGCCATTATAACCCCGATAGGACCAAACGGGACTTTATGCTTCTCTTTCATCGCATCATTTTTTTGAAACTCGACAAAAGTACATGTTTATTCACTAGAAAAGCAAATAAGCATTGTCTTTTTTAGTTTGTACTTGTTAAATGTAGTTTTATATGAATTTTAGGACATTACGCCCAACCCAATATACAATAACAATAAAGAAAATAATAATAGTAGCAGTTTTACCGAAAAAGATCTGACGAGCTGTGGGGTATTTTTGTTTGCCCCCGAAGTATTCCATATAGATACCATAGATAAGATACGGAATGGATATAACAAGAAGAGGATTAAAGAAAAAAGCCTCTTTTATTCTAAAATGCAGTATATTGTGAATAGCCCTTTGCGATCCACATCCCGGACAATCAAGCCCTGTCAGATAGTGAAAAGGACACTGAGGGAATATATTAGACTCCTCGGGACTAAATAGAAAATAAATAACAATAGCAATAGCTGTCAAAGCTATTGCTATCATTATACGTATAGTTGTTGTTCTAACCATCAATATTAGCTAATCCCTGCAGCAACACCCGCAAGCATAAGAATCACATAGATAACTACTACAACACCCCATCCTATAAGACCGTATTTGCAGAATTTTTTAGCGTCGTCAGCAGCACGTTGAGATGATTCATAATCACCGGCAGCATAAAGACTTTCTACTTTTGTTGCATTAATGATACCCATTATACCAAAAGGTAGACAGCACAATACAGTAACAAGGATAGACTCTACTAAATAATTTTTAGGGGGAGTTTGAGGTGCACTATTGAAAGTACCTCCGTTTTCATTTAAGTTATTTTCCATTTTTTGATAAATTTTATAAAATATAAAAGAATAATTATGTGTGTATATTTTGATCTGACTTTATCACATTAGAGGGAGAAAGCAGAAGCGACACCGATTATAACAAGAGATAATATATATAAAACCATGACTATCCCTGTGCAACAGAAACCGATTACAGTCCACTTTTTAGCATCCTTCGATGCTTGCTCCGCTCCATCATAGTCACCTGAATAATAAAGAGACTCAACCTTCGTAGCACTTACTATTCCAGCTATACCAAAAGGTAAGCAACAAGCCACTGTTACCAGAATAGATTCGATCAACCAGTTTTTAGGCATCGGACGTACATCTACTCCTCTATTGATGGTATTACGACCATAAACATTAGAAGCGTACATCCCTTGATTAGGGGTAGATGCATTACCATTTCTCTGATTGTTATATTGAGGTGAAGAAGCATCTCCTTGAGTTGGAGGCGCTACCGGCATAGACACATTAGGATTGAACAAAAATTCTAATTCTGCCACAGTTCTTGCCTCAGCCCAATCCGTCATTCCCGAACTCCATATCATCGTATTAGGGCGAATATTTTTCGCCTGTAATTCGTTGATAGAAAAGGGTCCACATTGCTGCTTAGACACTTCGTCTATATAATAAAAACCATTCATGTATATGCGTTCTATAAAATTTGACCTTGCTTTTAACCTCCTGAAAAGTTAAACAGTGCAAAGATATATAAAATTCTTATCCTCACAATAATATCATTTGATTTGTGGATGTTATTTTACAACCTTACATTTGTAATCGTTATGAATAAAGACATTCTCCGCCTCGCGATTCCCAATATAATTTCTAATATTACTGTTCCACTACTAGGCATGGTAGATATGTTTATTGTAGGACATCTCGACTCCGAATACTACATCGGAGCTATCGCCCTTGCCGCAATGATTTTCAATGCGATTTATTGGAGTTTTTCATTCTTGAGAATGGGCACAAGTGGATTCACTGCACAAGCTTATGGGGCTAAAGACTGGCAGGAGGGAACAAATATTTTACTTCGGGCGCTAATGGTTGCAATGGCCGCCGGCATATTAATTATTATCCTGCAACAAGCAATTGCTTATATAGGCTTTACACTTGTAGACAGAGAGCCTGAGTTGAAGACTT
This sequence comes from Dysgonomonas sp. ZJ709, assembly GCF_011039195.1. NCBI lineage: Bacteria > Pseudomonadati > Bacteroidota > Bacteroidia > Bacteroidales > Dysgonomonadaceae > Dysgonomonas > Dysgonomonas sp. ZJ709. The sequence continues at coordinate 23,730 of NZ_JAAKEM010000015.1, read as the reverse complement.
TTGCACTCACGTATTTTCATATATACATTTGGGCAGCACCTGCAATATTAGGTATGTATGCTTTCAATGGCTGGTTTATTGGGATGCAGAATGCTAAAACCCCCATGTTTATTTCTATTGGTATCAACGTAGTAAACATCGGGTTAAGTTTCATTTTCGTTTACGGCCTAGGTATGCAGATAGAAGGTGTTGCTTTAGCTTCTGTTCTGGCACAATACAGCGGTTTTCTGGCATCATTAATTATTTGCAATATTCAATATAAGAATCTTAAGCAATATATAAATCTTAAGATACTGGCTAATCTGCAATCTTTCATCCCATTCTTCAAAGTAAATAGCAACATATTTATACGAACAATGGCACTTGTAACCGTTACCACCTTCTTTATGTCTGCATCAGCAAAACTAGGGAATGACATTCTTTCGGTGAATGCACTTATGATGCAGTTGTTTATTCTGTTCTCTTTTATAATGGATGGTTTCGCTTATGCTGCCGAAGCTCTTACAGGAAAACTAATTGGTGCAGGCAAAAAGTCTGAGCTGAAAGCACTGGTTAAGCGTCTTTTTATATGGGGCGGTATCATTGTTGTGATATTTACTCTTATATATGGAGTATTTACTGATCAGATATTATCATTTCTCACCGACAAACAAAATATTGTAGAATTAAGTAAAGAATATCAATTCTGGGCACTATTAATTCCAGTTGCAGGATTCTCCGCATTCCTTTGGGATGGCATTTTCATCGGCGCAACAGCTTCGCGACAGATGAGAAATTCGATGCTCATTGCATCCGCCTCTTTCTTTGTGATATACTTTTCTTTTAACACATTTTTTTTGAACAATATACTATGGTTTGCGTTTATAGTCTATCTGGCTCTACGTGGGATAATCCAGTATTTTATGGCACCTACTATTTTGAACGAGTCCAGATAATTGATAATTAATTAATTAAGTAATTATGAGCAAAATTGCAATAGTTTACGGTTCATCTACCGGAGCCACTGAGGCGGTAGCAGAAAAAATACAAGCTTTATTCGACAACGCTACTCTTTTTAATGTCGCTGATATTTCAGTAGAAGATATCCAAGATTTTGATTTCCTTGTGCTAGGCGCATCCACTACAGGTGTTGGTGACCTTCAAGACGACTGGGATATTTTCTTACCTAAGTTTGAGAAAATGAACTTCGCCGGAAAGAAAGTAGCCATGTTCAGTTTAGGAGACAGTGCGTCTTTCTCTACCAGCTTTGCCGGAGCAATGTATTATCTTTATAAAGCATTGAAAGGAAAAGTAGAAATTATTGGTTCTGTGCCAACAGATGGTTACACTTTTGACGAGTCGGATGCTGTAATCGATGGTAAATTTATCGGACTTGCAATAGACGAGGATAACGAATACGACCAAACAGACTCTCGCCTTGCAGCTTGGGTAGAAAACCTAAAAAAACAAATCGGCTAATATTTTTAGTCTGACAATTAATAGCAGAGGCAGATAATTTCGATTATCTGCCTCTGCTGTTTATAAGATAGCTTTTATCTCTAATAAGCTTTTCACAACGTAAGTAGGCTCAACGGATCCACTTATTTCATCATTGGGATTAAACCACACCTGATCTATTTTACTATTCATGGCACCTATTATATCCGTCTGTAGATTATCACCTATCATTATCACATCTTGAGGATTTACACCTGCTTCTTTCAATGCAAAATTGAAAATATCGGGATGAGGTTTATTTACCCCTACCCCATCAGATAAAATAACCTTATCAAAATAAGGGTTCAAGCCTGCACTTTTCATTTTAGTATATTGTATTTCAGTAAAACCGTTAGAAATAATATGAAGCCTATACTTGGACTTCAAATAATCAAGCAATTCTATTGCTCCGGCAACTGTTCCTTTCTTAAACTGCACCCTATTTAAAAAGTCAGCATTCATTTCAGAAGACATTTCCACTGTCACATCACTAAAAGACCGAAAAGGATACAAAAAGCGCTCGCGGAGCAATGTCGGCTTATCTATTTCGCCTTTACTATACATCGCCCAAAGTTTATTTGTATTAGGAGAATAAACGTTATAAAAATCGGTAAAAGCCGGATAATATTTATTTATCTTATAGTCATTATAGATATCTTCAAGGCTTTCGGTATTATTATTTACCGTATCCCAAAGCGTATCGTCTAAATCGAAAAAAATAGTCGTATATTTCATATTGTATATAATATTGAAAAAAGAAGAACAAAGATATAAAATACTCCTTAGTTAATTGATTTTCTGATATGCTCTTTGATTAAGTGATTTTTACTAACTTTGTGATAATTTTCTCGAAAAATAAATTCGCTTACAAAATAATATGGCAAAAGAACTCAAACAACTGACTTCAAGAAGTCAAGACTATAGTCAGTGGTATCAAGATTTAGTGATAAAAGCAGATATGGCAGAAAACTCTGCTGTACGTGGATGTATGGTTATCAAACCGTATGGCTATGCTATATGGGAAAAAATGCAGCGTCAACTGGACGATATGTTTAAAGAAACAGGTCATGTGAATGCTTATTTCCCGCTGTTTATACCCAAATCTTTTTTGAGTAAAGAAGCTGATCACGTAGAAGGTTTTGCAAAAGAATGCGCAGTAGTAACCCATTACCGCCTGAAGAACAACCCTGATGGATCGGGTGTAATTGTGGATCCTGAGGCTAAACTGGAAGAAGAATTGATCGTTCGTCCAACATCCGAAACTATTATTTGGAGTACATACCGCAACTGGATTCAATCTTACAGAGACCTTCCTATTTTGTGTAACCAATGGGCTAATGTTGTTCGTTGGGAAATGCGCACACGTCTGTTTCTTCGTACTGCCGAGTTCCTTTGGCAAGAAGGGCACACAGCCCATGCAACCAAAGATGAAGCAGAAGTAGAAGCTCGTAAGATGCTCGAAGTATATGCACAATTTGCAGAAGAATACATGGCTATGCCTGTTGTTAAAGGCGTAAAATCGGCATCAGAACGTTTTGCTGGAGCAGTAGAAACATATACGATCGAAGCATTAATGCAGGACGGAAAAGCATTACAATCGGGTACTTCGCATTTCTTAGGGCAAAATTTTGCGAAAGCATTCGATGTGAAATTTGCAGACAAGGATGGAAAAATGGAATATGTATGGGCTACATCATGGGGAGTTTCGACTCGCCTGATAGGCGCACTTATTATGGCTCATTCTGATGACAATGGCTTGGTACTTCCTCCAAAACTGGCTCCATTTCAGGTTGTAATCGTTCCTATATATAAAGGAGACGAGCAACTGGCATTAATAAATGAAAAAGTAGATGGCATTGTAAAATCGCTCAAAGCTCTTGGTGTCAGCGTTAAATACGACAATTCTGATAATAGAAAACCGGGCTGGAAATTCGCAGAATACGAATTGAAAGGTGTTCCCGTACGTTTGGCTATAGGTGCCCGCGATCTGGAAAGCAATACCGTAGAAGTGGCTCGTCGCGATACATTGACAAAAGAAACAGTGTCGTGCGATAACATCGATACATATATCAAAAACCTTCTCGATGATATTCAAACAAACATCTATAAAAAAGCATTCGATTATCGCACAGCGAATACAACTACTGTAGAAACTTACGACGAATTTAAAATAAAAATAGAGGACGGTGGTTTTATTCTGGCTCATTGGGATGGAACTCCCGAAACCGAAGAAAAAATAAAGGCTGAAACTAAAGCAACTATCCGTTGTATTCCTTTAGAAGGAGATAACACTCCGGGAGTATGCATGGTCACAGGAAAACCTTCTGCTCAACGAGTTGCTTTCGCAAGAGCGTATTAATTATATATCTGACGAAAAGAAACCGACCTTAAAACATAGGTATGAAGAAAAAAATATTTGTTAGCGGCTGTTACGATATGCTCCACAGTGGTCACGTCGCTTTCTTCGAAGAAGCGGCAACACATGGAGATTTATACGTAGGAATAGGTTCTGATAAGACAATCAATGAACTCAAATCCCGCAAAACCATCAACAACGAAGATGAGAGACTTTATATGATCAAAGCACTTAGAATGGTTAAGGATGCTTGGATCAATAGAGGTAGCGGTATCATGGACTTTTTAGACGAATTAAAAGCTTTGAAGCCCGATATATTCTTCGTAAATTCAGATGGACATAGCTCTATTAAAGAAAACTTATGTAAAGAACTGGGAATAGAATATATCGTCAGTCAGCGCATTCCACACGAAGGTTTACCTATCCGTTCTACAACAGCTTTGCGCGAAGAATGTAAAATTCCTTACCGATTGGATTTAGCAGGAGGATGGCTCGACCAACCAAATGTCAGTTCTCTATCGAGCGGACCAGTTTTGACGATATGCATAGAGCCCGATTATGATTTCAATGATCGAAGCGGCATGTCTACCAGTTCGAGAAAAAAGGCTATTGAGTTATGGCATGTAGATATACCTGCAGGTGACAAAGAAAAGCTAGCTAAAACTCTTTTCTGCTACGAGAATCCTCCTGGTACTAAATATATTAGCGGATCACAAGATTCGATTGGAATCACAATGCCGGGATTGAATAAATTGTTTTATGATGGTGACTTTTGGCCTTCTAAAATAGAAAGTGTTTTAGACAATAATATTTTGGATTGGATAGAGAAACACCTATGGTTAATACCTCTATACCCTCGCCATGATGATTATGATGTGCTATCGAACACGCATATAACTATCGAGAGTGCGAAGAAGCTCAGCGAAGCTGCCGACAATAGCTGGAAAGCAATAAAGGATCAGGACTTATCCGCTTTTGGGAAGGCTATGACAGAAAGTTTCGAAGCCCAAATAACCATGTACCCAAATATGGTCTCATCCGACATTCTGGAAATATTGGATCAATATAAAAGTCAGGCTCTAGGATGGAAAATGAGCGGTGCAGGAGGTGGTGGTTATCTTATTTTTGTAAGTGAGAAGCCAATCAAAAATGCTATACAAATCAGAATAAGACGAGATTAATTATAAAAGCACATTGATACATAACAATGTGCTTTTTCAAACAACTCATTCCTATGAAGAACAACCTAAAAGAAGGTTATAAAAGAAACCTGCCCGTTGCAACAAAACGCTACTGTCAAATGCTGCGTATTGTACCCGAAACAATAGAAGAATACAAATATTGGCACAACAGCAAAAACATATGGAAAGAAATCCCATTAGGTATCCGAAAAGCAGGAATCCTCGATATGGAAATCTACCTGATTGACAATATATCCTTTATGATTGTTGAGACTCCGTTAGACTTCGATTGGGATGAAGCTTTCGGACGTTTAGCCACTTATGAACGACAAGCCGAATGGGAAGCTTTTATTGGTAAATTCCAAAAAGCGACAGAGGGACAGCGCTCTGAAGAAAAATGGGTACTAATTGAACGAGTTTTCTCGCTCGCTGATGCCCTAAAATAAAACGATTCAAAAACTATCAAAGAGATTATCGAAATTCTCGTACCACAACACACTTCTATAACTACAAGGAATAACAATTAGACATTCATAGCTTTTTTTTTACTTTTTTACCATCTTTCAATTCGATTAAATTGTATTTTTATGCAAACTTTAAAATCTAAATCTATGAGTCTGCAAGAAAAAATACATTTATTCGATGTTAAAGACTTTGACGCAACTGTCGACAATAAGCCTGTCTCGATTTACACACTAGATTCCGGAAATGGTCTTATCATGCAAGTAACAAACTTTGGTGGTAGAGTTGTTTCGCTGTGGGCTCCCGATAAAAATGGAGAATACGAAGATGTGGTTCTTGGCTATGAAAGTATCGACCGATATCTAAACAATACGGGTGAGCGTTTTCTCGGAACAGTAGTCGGGCGTTATGCCAACCGCATCGCTAACGGAAAATTCGATATAGACGGAGTTACATATACACTCCCTCAGAATAATGGACCCAATTGTTTACATGGAGGACTCAAAGGAGTAGACAGTGTGGTATGGGATGTAGATAATGTGAGTAAAAACGAAATAGAGTTATCTTACATATCACCTGATGGTGATGAAGGATTCCCGGGTACGCTTAACATAAAGATGATTTACACACTTACCCCCGATAACGAATTTAAAATTACATATGAGGCTACGACCGATAAACCGACTCATGTAAATTTCTCGCACCATTCATATTTTAATCTGAAAGGAGAAGGTAATGGAACGGCGATGGATAGCATTCTTACCATTAATGCCGACAGAACAATACCAATCGACGAGGTATGTATTCCTATCGGTGAAATGCCTTCGGTAGAAGGAACACCTTTCGATTTCAGAACTCCCACCGTTATTGGTGAAAGAATAGACAACGATGATCTTCAACTTAAAAATGGGGCTGGATATGATCATAGCTGGGTGATAAATAAGAAAACAGAAAAAGATACCGAGTGGGCAGCCACAGTTTACGAACCTAACAGCAGACGCGTGATGGAAGTATGGACAGATCAACCCGGCATACAATTCTATTCAAGCAATTGGTTCGACGGAAAGACTAAAGGTAAATACGGAAAAACACATAACATAAGAGAATCGATAGCTCTCGAAGTACAAAAATTTCCTGACACACCAAATCAGCCGAACTTCCCATCCAGCAGACTTAACCCGGGAGAAGTATATACCCAGACATGTATTTATAAATTTAAAGTAAAATAAGATATTACATTACTTATATAAAAATAAAAAACCTGAAAATCATGGAATTAAACGCACTTAAAGAAAAATTCAAAGAACTTTACAAAACAGAAGGAGAAATATATACATCTCCGGGACGCATCAATCTGATTGGTGAACACACCGACTACAACGGAGGATTTGTACTGCCGGGGGCGATTGATAAAGCAATGTATTGCATTATCAAACCAAATGGAACTCCTGATAGAATTAGAGCCTATGCGATGGATTTATCCGAAATGGACGAATTCGGTCTGGATGATATTCCAATCAAACAATGGGGTAAATATATCTTCGGTGTTTGCCACGAAATGATGAAAAGAGGTGCAAAAATAGGCGGATTCGACACTGTATTTGCAGGAGATGTGCCATTAGGTGCGGGAATGTCGTCGTCTGCGGCTTTGGAAAGTTGCTTTGGTTTCGCTTTGAATGACATCTACAATCTTGGCTTCGACCGCTTCGAGTTAGCAAAAATAGGACAGGCAACAGAACACAATTATGTAGGTGTAAAATGTGGAATCATGGATCAGTTTGCTTCATGCTTTGGCAAAGAGGGTTCTCTTATTCGCTTGGACTGCCGCTCGTTGGAATATGAGTATGTACCATTCAATCCTAAAGGCTACCGTTTGGTATTACTGAATACATGCGTAGCTCACGAACTGGCTTCTTCTGCTTACAACAAACGCCGTGAATCGTGCGAGAATGCGGCTTCTTATATCCGTAAATATCACCCTGAAGTAGAATTTCTACGTGATGCAACTTTGGATATGTTGAAAGAGGTAGCCAACGAGGTGAGTGCAGAGGATTATATCAGAGCTGAATTCGTAATAGAAGAAATACAACGCTTATTGGATGCTTGCGAAGCATTGAAGAAAGGCGATTATGAAACAGTGGGTAAGAAAATGTATGAAACACATATAGGGCTTAGCCGTAAATACGAAGTAAGTTGTGAAGAACTTGATTTCTTAAACGATATTGCACGTCAATGTGGTGTTACAGGATCTCGTGTTATGGGTGGTGGCTTTGGCGGCTGTACTATCAATCTGGTGAAAGACGAATTACACGACGCATTTATTGCCCGTGCAACAGAAAGCTACGAACAAAAATTCAGAATCAAACCTAAAGTTTATGATGTAGTGATTAAGGATGGTGCAAGAAAATTATAATAATTAAATACTTACTTATATCGAAAAGGTTGTGATAGTCTCACAACCTTTTTTCATTGAAATAGATTGCAGGAACAATAAATATCTTTACTTTTATAAAAAAGAATAATAAAATGGACACGAAAAATATATCTAAATGCAGGCTTTTCAATTCGATGCAGGAAACAGAAATCGAAGAGGTATTACTCAAAGCCAATGCTAAAGAAATGATTTTCAGCAAAGGCAATATCCTTGCATTGCAAGATGAGCCATGCAACCGATTAATTATTCTATCAAAGGGTAGTGTGAAAGCTGAAATGACAGATCCATCCGGTAAGGTCGTTAAAGTCGAAGATATTCATGCCCCTAATCCCCTAGCTATTCTTTTTGTTTTTGGTGACAAAAACAGATTTCCTGTTCAGGTTACTGCTCGCGAAGATGTGACTGCTTTTGTTATATCAAAGCAATCCATATTGAAGGCATTAAGCCTTAATGAACAATTCCTGAAAAACTATTTAGACATTTCTGCTAACTACGCTACCCTTATAACAGAGAAGCTTCATCTCATGTCGTTTCGAACAATCAGACAAAAGTTGGCAATGCACATTTTATCTTTACATAAAAATAATAATAGCGATACCATTATTATGGACAAAAGCCAAAGTTCCCTTGCTGAATATTTTGGCGTATCGCGTCCATCACTTGCCCGTGAGCTTCATAATATGCAAGAAGACGGATTAATTGTAGTTGATAAGAAAAGTATACAGATTAAAAATAAGAATGCCCTCATTCAATTGATTCATTTTTCCTGAATTACCCAAAAGTGTAACATATGTTACACTTTTACACGTTTAATTTTAGTTAATTTGTGTTTAGATATAAAAAGTATTCTATATTTGTAGAATACGCTTTTCAGTTAACCTTTGAGAGTAAAGCGCATTTACTGAGTTAACCAACTAAATATCAATAGGAATACATCGATGATAAATATTTTCAAGCATATCCCTAATCAGTTTATACTACCTTTTCTTATTGCAGGTGGTGTAATTGCCGGACTTGGAGTATATAGCGTATATATGTCGAGAGCCTACTCATATCTGTCCGACGATCCGGCAGCCTGTATCAACTGCCATATAATGACTCCTTATTATCAATCGTGGAATCACAGTTCGCATGCACAATGGGCAACCTGCAACGATTGTCACGTACCGCATGACAATGTGATATCGAAATATGCCTTCAAAGCGAAAGACGGTTTATATCACGCCGCTGTTTTCACGATGAAAGGCGAACCTCAGGTAATAAGACCACGTGACGAAAGCTACGAAGTAATTATGAATAACTGTATTCGCTGTCATACTCAACTCAATACAGAATTTGTAAAAACAGGGATGATAGATTACGTACAAGTTCAGGAAGGCAAGGGAAAAGCATGTTGGGATTGTCACACACAAGTACCACATACAAAAGTGAGTAGCCTGTCGTCATCGCCAAATGCCATTGTCCCACTTCCTGCTTCGCCTGTACCAGAGTGGCTAAAAAATAAAATGAAAAAAAATAACAATTAAAATACATACCGGTATGCTAAAAAAATTGACTGAAACAATAAAAAGAAAACCAATGATCGGTTGGGGTATATTTGCCGTCGTTATGGCAGGTGTTTTTTTATTGGGCTTGTTAGCTGCATCTATAACCGAACGCAGGGCAGAGATAGCAACTCTGTTCAACAACAAGAAGATTGATATATCGGGTATCAATCCTCACAGCGAACAATGGGGAATCAATTATCCACGGGAATACAATACATGGAAAAAGACACAGGAAATGGATTTCCGAAGCAAGCATTTAGGTAATGCTCCACAAGACGTATTGGAAAGCCGTCCGCAAATGGTAGTACTATGGGCGGGATATGCTTTCTCGCAAGAATATACAGCACCCAGAGGGCACATGCATGCTATTGAAGATATGACCAATACATTGCGTACAGGATCTCCCGAAAATGGAGAAGGCGAAATGCAACCGGGAACTTGCTGGACATGTAAAAGTCCCGATGTACCACGCATGATGCACGAGGTAGGTATTGAGAATTTCTACAAAGCAAAGTGGAGCGAATGGGGTAGCGAAATAGTGAACCCGATAGGTTGTGCCGATTGCCACGATCCCGTAACAATGAATCTAACAATCACACGCCCTGCTCTTGTCGAAGCATTCGAACGTCAGGGAAAAGATATAACACAAGCATCTCCACAAGAAATGAGAGCGTTAGTTTGTGCGCAATGCCATGTAGAATATTCGTTTCAGGGCGAAGGTAAATATCTTACTTTTCCTTGGGATGGAGGTATGACCGTAGAAGCAATGGAAGAATATTATGATAATATCGGATTCTCGGACTGGACGCATGCACTGAGTAAAGCGCCAATGCTAAAAGCACAGCATCCCGATTATGAGTTATTCTTATTAGGACCTCATGCACAACGCAGACTTTCATGTGCCGACTGCCATATGCCATATATGGCCGAAGGTGGTATAAAATATTCGAATCATCAGATTATGAGTCCACTCAAAAATATAGCAAACACATGCCAAACATGTCATCATGATAGCGAAGATAAATTGAGAAACTATGTATACGAATACCAAGACAAGGCTCTCGAAATACGCGATCGCATAGAACAAGAATTATCGAAGGCACACATCATGGCTAAAACGGCATGGGATAATGGTGCTAACCAAAAAGAAATGGATGCATCGCTCAAACTGATTCGTCAGGCACAATGGCGTTGGGATTTTGCCGTTGCATCGCACGGAGCTTCGTTCCATGCTCCTGTTGAAACTCAGCGTATTCTTGCACATAGTCTGGACAAAAGCTTACAAGCACAACTTGAACTACAACGTGTATTGTTCGCTCATGGTATTATGGATGTGAAAATGCCCGACATATCGAGCAAAGACAAAGCTCAACAATTTATCGGTCTTGACATGAAAGAAAAGAAGGAAAAGAAAGAAAAATGGCTGAAAACCGTTGCTCCTCAATGGCTGGAAAAAGCGAAGAAAGAAGGACGTTTAACAGCAAATCTATAAATCATAGAAATATAACACGAAGAAGTGTCTGATGCTTAAATTCTTCAGACACTTTTTTATTACATAAATAGATGGAAGATAACAAACGAAAGATGTGGCAATTCCCGTGGCGATACAAAGAGAGCATCGCCCTTGTCGGAGGAATAATTGTCATTGGTTTCATATTACAATTAACAGTAGGGAAATTTAATTTTTTCCTGCTTAGCTCACCTGTCAACTTAATAGTGGGAGCTGCTATCATTTTATTCTTAATTGCCTTTTCGTTCAAACGAAAAAATGTATTCTATCAATGGTTTTCGGGAGTCCCTTTTTCTGTAACACTGATTACAGCGATGCTTTTGCTGGCATTGATCCTGGGGCTTACTCCTCAATTAATAAAAACGAATCCGCACGATAATGATATATTCACACAACTCGGTTTTCGGCAAGTAACCTCGTCATGGTCTTTTGTTCTAGTCTATTTCCTAACGTTGCTTTCTTTAGGATCATTGATTGCACGACGACTAGTTGCTTTTAAGAAAAAAGATTATGCTTTTTACATGAACCACATCGGATTGTGGATTCTTCTCTTTGCTGCCGGACTCGGTTCTGCCGATATGAAACGCTACGTAATGCACGTGTACGAAGGAGAAGTAGAATGGCGTGTATTCAGCGACAATGAGGATGTGCTGGAACTGCCGATAGCTATCCAGCTCAACGATTTCTATATGGAAGAATATCCACCGAAACTAGCTGTTATAAACAGAGAGTCGGGAACACCTCAGCCGGAAGCTAAACCTGAGTATGTCCAGATTGACGAAAAGAGACCGCATGGCAATATAGACCAATGGGACATAACTCTCGAGAAATATATACATGATGCCGTACGCAATAGCGATAGCACATATCAGGAAGTTCACATGCCGGGAGCATCTCCCGCTGCACTGGTAAAAGCGACCAATAAAACAACAGGTGAAGTGTCCACAGGATGGGTGTGTTGTGGCAATACAGCTCAATTATATATGACCCTCAATCTCGATTCGACTTTCTGTGTGGTGATGACTCAACCAGAACCGAAACGATTTGTATCGGATATCGATGTATTCACCGAAGACGGAAAAGAAGAAAAAGCGATACTCGAAGTAAACAAGCCGCTAAAAATTGACAATTGGGTTATTTATCAATATGGGTATGATAATCAAGCAGGAAAAATGTCGAATTACAGTAGTATGGAATTAGTATACGACCCATGGATATACCCTGTTTACTTAGGCATTATATTATTAGCAATAGGCTCGATATGCCTGTTGTGGTCGGGTAACAAAAAAACAAAGAAAGAAAATGACTTGGAGTGAATACCTATGGTTTGCTATACCTGCTATGATTTGCTGGTTAGCTGCCGCCGCATTAATATATAAAGTAAAGAAACAGATCATTATCGATATCTTGATGATTGCGGGCATAGCTATATTCGCTGCCTTCATTGTCGGGCTATGGATCGGACAAGAACGTCCGCCACTTCGTACAATGGGAGAGACTCGCTTGTGGTATTCGTTTTTCTTGTCTACAATTGGTTTTTTGACATACAAACACTGGAAATATAAATGGCTCTTGTCCTTTAGTGGTGTAATAGCCTGTGTATTCGTTTGTGTCAACATTTTTAAACCGGAAATCCATTCTACAAACCTGATGCCTGCACTGCAAAGCTACTGGTTTGTGCCCCATGTTACTGTATATATTTTATCATACGCAATGTTGGGAGCAGCAACGATAGCAGCGTTTATCCAACTGACAAAAATAAAGAAAGGTAGTCCCGACGAGGAGTTGTATAAATTTATGGATAACATTGTTTATGTCGGCTTCGGATTTCTTATTCTGGGCATGCTAATGGGTGCAGTTTGGGCAAAAGAAGCATGGGGGCATTACTGGTCGTGGGATCCGAAAGAAACGTGGGCATTTATCACTTCTGCCGCCTACCTCATCTATATACATATGCGCCTGCAAAACAATCATCAGAAGTTTACCGTATGGATGCTGCCGATTGCATTTGTTCTACTTATGATTACGTGGATTGGTGTCAATTACCTACCTGCTGCACAGGGAAGTATACATGTATATTCTTAAAATTATTCAGACAATCGTTTTTCCAGATACCCTTTTAGTATAATTGCGTGATTATGCTTTGTCTCTCTCGAAGCATATAGCAATGTTACCTTATCGTATTGCTTTATCTGTTCTGTAAATTTGTGGACTGCCGAAGATTGACTTAATTCTTTTCGATAAGCCATGGCAAAATCGTCCCATCTACCTTCCATATCTTCATGAACCCAGATGCGAAGTTTCGATGATGGAGTAATATCTTTTGCCCAAAGATCGTAATGTAAGCGAGCCTTGCTTATACCTCGTGGCCAGAGCCGGTCGACGAGAACTCTGTAACCATCATTTTCATCAAAATCATCGTAGACTCTTTTCAGTTGTATTTTCATTATCTAATGGTTTTTAAGTATAACAAAATACTATCATATTTAGTTTAAAACAAATAGTCTCAACCCCTTACAGGATTGAGACTATTTGAAAAATGAAACAATATTCTTAGTTTGCTAAAAACATTTCGATATCTTCTTCTACTGTAGATATTCCGCCAATTCCAAAGTTATCAACCAGAACCTTAGCTACATTAGGTGATAAAAATCCGGGTAGAGTCGGTCCTAAATGAATATTTTTCACTCCCAAATGTAACAATGCCAATAAAACAATCACAGCCTTTTGTTCATACCATGCAATATTGAAAGCAATAGGCAAATCATTGATATCATCGAGTCCGAATACCTCTTTCAGCTTAAGAGCAATTACAGCAAGCGAATAACTATCATTACACTGACCGGCATCCAATACACGTGGAATACCACCTATATCTCCCAATGGCAGTTTATTGTAACGATACTTCGCACAACCGGCAGTAAGAATAATAGTATCGTCAGGCAATGCTTTTGCAAAATCGGCATAGTAATCACGACTCTTCATGCGCCCATCGCAACCCGCCATTACGAAAAATTTACGGATAGCACCCGATTTCACAGCATCTACCACTTTGTCTGCTAAGGCAAGTACTTGTGCGTGAGCAAATCCTCCTACAATCGTTCCTGTCTCAATCTCACGTGGGGTTTGGCTTTCTTTTGCCATAGCAATAATTTCAGAAAAATCTTTTGGTTTACCATCCTGACGCTCCGCGATATGTATTGCACCATCAAGTCCGGCTGCTCCTGTAGTAAAAATACGTCCTTTATAGCTTGCATTCTTGGATGGAGGAACGATACAGTTTGTAGTAAACAATATCGGCCCGTTGAATGCATCAAAATCTTCTTTTTGTTGCCACCATGCACCACCATAGTTACCTACAAGGTGTTTATATTTTTTCAATTCCGGATAATAATGTGCCGGAAGCATTTCACTGTGTGTATAGACATCTACGCCTGTTCCTTCAGTTTGTTGTAAGAGTTCTTCGATATCTCTTAAGTCGTGTCCGCTGATAAGTATTCCCGGTTTGCTGCCTACTCCGATGTTCACTTCCGTGATCTCCGGATTACCGAATCTTCCAGTATTGGCAGCATCTAGTAATGCCATAGCCTGAACACCATATTTGCCTGTTTCGAGAGCCAGCGCAACCAACTCATCTACGGTTATATCTTCTCTGGTGATCTGAACCAAAGCCCTTTGCATGAAAGAGTATAACTCATTGTCTACTTTATCGAGATTATAAGCATGTTCTGCATAAGCAGCCATTCCTTTCAAGCCATAGTGAGTCAATTCCTTCAATGAACGTATATCCTCATCTTTAGTACGTAACACCCCTACTTCTTTGGCTTTTTCCATGAATTCGGATTCGCTGCCACTCCAAGTACACTCATCGGGCAAATTAGAATCAACATTACCCAATACTCCTGCCAATCTGCTTTTTAGCAATAAGCCTTCTTTTACTTTATTTTTGATAGCTTCAAAATCAAAATTTGCATTCGTAATGCTCATAAACATTGCGTCTACAACGAATTTATCAGCTTCTTTAGATGATTTTCCCTGTTCTCTCAATTTATCGTTATAAACGGCAATACCTCTCGCCACAAATAATAATAAATCTTGAATATCCGACACTTCCGGAGTCTTCCCACAAACGCCCATTAAGGTACAACCTGTCCCTTTTGCTGTTTCCTGACATTGATAACAAAACATACTCATAACAATTCTATTTTTAGGTTTAAGGCAAAGTTAGCCCCTTCGTTCAACCCAAATCTGTACCACTTGTTACACATATAGAAATAAATACAAAGGCATCGTACCCTCCGATGAGAATACGATGCCTTAAGTCTTATTTTGATATCAATACTTCACATTGCAGCTACTATTCAGCCAATAGCGACTTGTAGAAAGCTTCTACATCTTTCCAATGGTAATAAGGTAATACATCACTGTTTACAGGAGGTATAAGTATTTCTTTCTCATTCAATAAGAATTTTACAAGGACATCATCAGATCCTTTCTTTTGGAAAAATACAATTTGGATGTTTCCAGCCATAGGAGCCATTTTGAAATTGCTCCATACTTTATAAAAATCCGACGGTTCGGATATACTGGCATAACAATCCTGCAAATGTAATATTGCCGCTAACGGAATTATGTTGCCATCGTGAGCAAAACGCAGAGTTGCACCTTTGCCTTTTGTCGATATGATTTCGTTAGCACTATCCAGTATATTTTTAAGTACGGGCTTCGAATTTTCCATCATAATTCCGCCATTTAAAGCAGAGGTTGCATCACATACATATAGACGGTAGTTTACGACTTCCCACAGATCGAACAGTTCTTCTTTCTCAAACAAATCATAAAACGACAAGTCTGTTTCCATATTCTGCATATCGCTTGCAATCCAGTACAAAGCCCACATTAAGGGTGCAGGATTTACCTTCTTTTTTATATATGTAGTATCCGAAAACAAAGAGGAAATCAATCGATCGGGACGCGTATGGCTTTCTTCAAATTTACGATATTCCTCATACCAAGGTCCTTTTCTGGACGTGAATGCCATCGCCTCCTCTGTATGGTAATTGAGATAATTCATATACTTATTACTAGCCTCACGGGTAATGCGCAGCGTTGGATTGATCTCTTTCAATCGTTCGCAAAAAGCATCCATACTAAGTACACAGCGAATAACAACGGTCGAGCGAGCCGAAATCTCGACATTATTGTTAAACACTTGCGGATATGCTTTGTACATACGTTCAGCAATATCCCGATGTTGACGCACGCCCAAAGGAGACAAGTCACCGCCATGCCCTTCGGCTTCTATCCATACCTCCGCCAGTCTATTATATGCATCTTCGCCTAACGGAGTTAGTGCCTGATTTTTTTTAGCATCCGCTAAAAGATCGAGTACCCACTTATAATCCTCATCGTTTATCAAATAACGTGAACCATGGCGGCCAAAATGGCTTATATAGAAAGGTTCATAACCTTTTGGAACAGGAGTTTGAGCTATACGATAATTTTCAGGATAGGCGTAATAGACACCTCCTGTTTTTTCGGGAGTATCGAACATTTCTTGCTTTGATGTTTGCCCAAACACAGGGCAAAAGCTCAAGAACAAGAAGAGCACAAGGAAACACAAATTCTTCATATTTAGTCTTTTCATTAATATATTCACTTAACATAGTAATAAAAGCTGCCTTACAATTTGTAATCGAAGGCAGCCTTCTCCACATAAAAAGGACGCATCACGCGCGCTTATTAAATCACACAGTGTGTATTATTTATATCTCTTTATTTGGTATAATTAGGGTTTTGAGTCAAATAAGGATTTACTGTAAATTCATCCTGAGGAATCGGAAACAGATTATACTTATCATCTACATTTTTACCTATATAGTTATTTGCAGCTCCATCGCTACCTTTCCAGTCCCAATTATAATTCTTCGTATATTTATTGAAACGAATAAGGTCTGTGCGGCGTGTCAACTCGGTATGTAATTCACGTGCACGTTCATCGAGGATAAAGTCTAATGTAAGTTCAGCCGTTTTTATTCTTCCTGATGCTGCACTACCATAATTTCCTGACAAGTATGCTCTGTCGCGAACCTCATTTACATAATTCAATGCTTCTTCTTTTGTACCGCTTGCTCCTCGCAATATACTCTCGGCTGCCATCAGATATGCATCTGCCGTGCGGAACATAGGATAGTCGATCGATGAATAAACGGTACCGTTTTCGGCTAACTCTTTACGATCTTTTGTTACATTTCTCCACTTGATACAAGCATAGCCATTAGCAAAATCTTTCTGGAATTCTTTACCTACAACCCATGTTTCTTTGGTGTGCTCAATCGTAAAGAATTGTGCACGTTTGTCTTTCTTTTTATCGCCCCAAGTATCCAACGGATCAAAGGTCTGATCGGATAAGTCAAACATGTCTACCAACTGAGTTTTCACACGGGCATTCCCCCATCCTCTACTACCTATACCTGTTTTATAATAATCATTCATCGGTCCATTCACCAAGGCCTTAATTAAGAAGTTTGTACCGGCGCTGCTTTGTGCATTGGTCGCATCCTGAACCAAAGGCCATATTATCTCGGTACATGTATTATTGTCGGCTAAGAATATGTTACGATAGTCAGATGCCAATGGATAAAATCCTTCTAATACAACCTTCTTCGAATATTGGTAAGCCTTTTCATACTCTTTCTTTCCTACCCAAACCTCTGAATTCAGATATACACGGGCTAATAAAAACCATGCTGCAACTCTATCTACACGACCATACTGGTTAGCACCGGGAGCTTTAAGCTCGAGAGCCACTGTTTCAGCTTCGGATACTACAAAATTATAAATCTCTTCTCTCGATTTTTGATGAGGAATAGTAGATAATACCATTGTCTCATCGATGAAAGGACCAGAACCATAAAGGTCGCAGATCATACTATAACAGTAAGCACGTATAAAACGGGCTTCGGCACGATAAGATTCGAATTCATCTTTCAATTCATCATAAACACCTCTGCTTCTTAATTTATCCTCGGTACATTCGCGCAAGAACTCGTTGCAATAGCTGATCGACATATACAAACGGTAGTATGGATAACTAACCACTTTGGTCGACGAATCCCAATTCATAAACAGCATGGCAAATGTTCCGTGCCCGCTACCTGCATGTAATGCTATCTCATCCGTAGATGCTTCCTGAAGATAGAACAAAGCTCTGGTATAACCGCTATAGCCTTCGTCTATACCGTTTACATCTCCATTTCCTCCGTCACCACCTTGTTGTCCTGTTTGTATCAGCGAGGCATAGCATTTGGCTATTACTCCGCGATAACCGCTGGCTGTACTATAAACCTCTTCTCCTACCAAAACATTCTTATCTAAAGGAATACTATTCAGATCGTCGAGACAAGATGAAAATAGGAATACCGATAATACTGCGGCTGATATATATTTTAAAATATTAGTTTTCATATATTAAGTTCTCCTTCAATTAAAAATTTAAATTCAAGCTAAGTGTATACATTCTAGGGCGTTGATATACGTTCCTGTCGATACCCGAATATACTTCAGGATCGATACCCGAATAATTAGTAATTATACATACATTCTGAACACTGAATGCCATCCGCATAGTAGAGGATGTATTCCATAGTTTATTGAATGAATATCCTAGTGTGATATTATCCAGCTTGAAGAAGTTCCCTTTTTCCAAGAAATAGTCTGTATAAAGGCGTTCTTGTGTAAAACCCGACTCAAGTGTCGATCTCATTATGTTCGAAGAAACTCCATTCGCACTGTAAAGCGAGGCAAACGATTCACTAGCTGCCTGATAATTGTATACATAATTACCAAAGCTTCCATGTCCGTTCATACCGAAATCCCATTGTTTATAGAGTAGTTTAGTAGATAACCCATAGAAATAAGGCACTCTCGAACTTTTACCCGTTACATATTTATTTGCGTCTTCTTCGCTGCTGGTTATCGAACCATCTTTAGCAACATATTTGCCATCCAGCGGTTTTCCATCGTCACCATATGCTTGTTGCAAAAGGAAGAATGTATTTGGTGTTTCACCTACTTTATTTATTTGAAGATATTTACCGGTACCGCCGGCGCTACCTGTCTTCATATAATTATTATCGGTATCGATTGTATTCAGCTTTGTGATTTCAGATGTATTCCATGTGAAGTTACCGCTTACACTCCATTCCCAATCTTTAGTTTTGAAAGGGATCGCAGATATCGCAAACTCAACTCCCTGACTCTCCATATCACCAATATTTGTATCTATGATATTCGTAAAATTACTCCCCGCGGGAACGAATATATTATTCAACAAATCCTTTGTATAACGTTTATAGGCATCGATACTACCATAAATACGATTATTGAGAAAACCATAATCGACTCCGACATTATATGTACTGGTTGTCTCCCATTTGATGAGAGGATCATAGCCATTCGGACGATAAAGAGTAATCCATTCGTTTCCGAACTGATAACGGGAATTGTCGTACGATGTAGAATAAGTACCTAAATGTTGATAATATGTACCAATATCCTGTTGACCGGTCTGACCATAACTTAATCTTAATTTCAGATCCGACAGAGCTTTAATATCTTTCATAAATCCTTCCTCACTCATTCTATATGCTAATGCCACAGAAGGAAAATATCCCCAACGTTTCTCTTTTGCAAATCGGGATGAGGCATCTGAACGTAAAGTTGCTGTGAGTAATAATTTTTGAGCATAAGAATAATTTAAACGGCCAAAGAATGAAAGTAAAAACAACTCAGCCTCATCACCCGTAGGTAGTTTAATTTCATTTCCTTCTGTATCGTGCGTACGACCGGTATTCTTGTACCAAAAACGTTGCCAGCCATAACCGGCCATTGCATCGAAATGATGTTTGGCACCAAAATCCTTATTATAATTCGCATAAAAATCAAGAAGATAATTCCTGTTTTCAGCAGTAGTAAAGTAATCTAATCCGGTTCCGTCCTGCAAGTTTGATGTCCACATAGAAGGAGCATTTTGAGGAACTATTTCGGTATAATCATTACTTTTTATATCAAATCCGGCATTTACATTCAATACTAAATCTTCGAATCCATGTATTTTGTAGTTTGCGGCTATATTTCCTATATGACGTTTTATTTTATTCTGCCTGTCGCTCAGCTTCAGGTCGGCAACAGGATTGCTTGGCGCAAGGGAAATAGGCGTAGATGTTCCGCTGGTCATCCATGTAAAATAACCCAGCCCAATATCATTCGGATTTTTTTGATATACAGGACGCGTCGGGTCAAAACCTGCAGCTGCACCTATAACACCGGTCGAAATCGATTTATTATTTTCAAGACTGCTTTTTAGATTTATATCAAAGGCTAAATGTTTTTCGAAAAATTGAGGAGATATGCCTAGTCCCAAGTTGTAACGCTCATAATTGTTTTCACGAATAATACCATTCTGGTTGGCATATCCTACTGATACACGGTAAGGCACATTTAAAGTTGCTCCCGTTACCGACAGATTGTGATCTGTACCCAATGCATTACGATATATTTCTTTTTGCCAATCGGTAGAAGCATCCCCTAACTTGAAAGAATCGGGCGCTCCCGAGAATTTATTGAACGTATCGCGAAACTCATCGGTCGACAACACATCCAAATATTCCATAACCTCGCTTACCGAGAAATTAGCACTGTAATTTACTTTTGGTTTTCCTCCGTTCGCATTGCCTTTCTTTGTAGTGATAATAATTACACCATTCGATGCCCGCGACCCGTAGATTGCTGTTGCAGATGCATCTTTAAGCACAGTGAATGTAGCAATATCGTTGGGATTGATTGCACTGATAGATGTATTGTGGACAGGTATTCCATCAATCACTATAAGCGGATCATTATCAGCAGACAAAGAGGCTCCCATACGGATACGGATAGTACCTTCGTCACCAGGGGCTCCTGTGCCGGGAATCACGTTTACACCTGCCATCTTACCGATCAAGGCATCTTCGGCGGTCAGTTGATTTCCTTTGTTTAGTTGGTCAGGAGTTATTGTGGTTAATGATCCTGTTGTATCCCCTTTTTTAACCTGCCCGTAACCGATGACAACAACTTCGTTTAATAGTTCGACATCTTCATCCAAAAGGATAGAGAGATGCGTCTTATTATCAACAGTAACTTCGGTCGATTTGTATCCTATAAACGAAACGACTAAAGTCGCATTAGCCGGAGCATTAAGCTCGAATCGTCCTTCGTCGTCAGTGATAGTTCCTGTAGTCGTATTTTTTATTTTTACAGTAGCTCCGATAACAGTTTCATTTGTTGATGTATCTATTACCTGACCGGTTATTTTGAGTGTACCGGAATTCTGAGCAGATAAATCGAATAGTGCAAACACTCCCACTAATAGTAGTAAGAGTATTTTTTTCTTGCTCTTTGGGGAAATAAAAGATTTTAATTCCATAGATTATTAAATTTAAAGTTAGATAATTCTCATTTTATATGGGAATGTTTAAGGTGTTAACGTTAAGGTTGGAAGCATTTCACATTCTCCACGGTATTATGAGTTGACATATACAAATCTATAAGTCATTACTTAAATTTGTATAGTCCGGTAGAATGTACAAGTAGATTTAAAAGAGACACGAAAACAGCATAATAATCATATTATTAGATTATTATGCTAAATCATAAAAAGTAAAAAAAGTAGATTAAGTTAATCTGATTAGGAGAATTCTACTAGGGCTTATTTTCCTATTTGCTGTATTGCAATTGCAAATTCTTCTTTAGAAATGTTTAGTTTATTTCTAACTTTTAGTTTATAGTTATAGACTGTCTGTGGCGAATAATGAAGAAAGCTTGCAATTTTACTGCTATCGCTGATACCTAGTCTTACGAGTGCAAAAACACGAAGTTCGGGAGTAAGGATATCTCCGGCTTTTGGTAAGATTTGCTCCCCGTCTACCAGAAGTGAATTAAATTGATCTACAAAGTTGGGGTATATATTTAAAAATATTGCATCGAAATTGCGGAAGAATTCCTTCAGTTCGTCCGAAACCAACGATGTAGAACTAGTCATTTTGGATGCCTCGTCTACCTGCCCCGATTTTATTTTTCTATTTATACTGATTCTGTAAGCTTCCATCTTGTCGATATAGGTCGAACACAGATTGAATATAGACCCAATATATTCTTCTTTAACCAGATTCGACTCCGAGAGTTTTTTATTTAATTCGTTCAATTCCTCATTCAGGGCTTTCACATCGTTATACATCTTATCGATAGACTTTCTTGCTGTGGACAGTTTCTTCAATTGCTTATAGATATATATGATGCTGACTGCTAATACGACAGAAAGGATCGATATAAGAACCAAGTATTTGATCAGACTATCTTTCTCGTGCTGCACTTTCTTATCGTATGCCACAGCTATGATAGGCAAGGTCTCCGACATCTCTAGTGTCCGGAACCGGGCTTTGCAAAAGGTAGCGTCTTCTATCGAGCATTTAATGTATGTATATGCTCTGTCGACCGAGCCTTCCTGATACAGCAATATAGCCAGTTTGTGCAGTGCTATATATTCTTTCACGCCTCTTCTGAGGTCTGAAATTGCCGAGATTATTAAATATTGTTTTTCCTTTTCTTTATCCCCCTTTTTATTATATATCTCGGAAAGGCCATAAGCTATTATTCCCACTGATGCTTCGTTGTCAGCATACTCTTTATAACACCTCAACATTACATCCAGAGCCTCATCATATCGACCCTGCTCGATAAGTATTCCATTTCTGATAAGGTGATAAGATAATGATCCGGGGTCTTTTATGAGAAGAGATGAATCCTTATATTGATATATCAATTGCCTATATGCATCTTTCTCTTTTTTCGAAAAAGAATTTTGATACATTACTGTATATATCGAGTGGTAGATATGCAGATAGTATGACTCTTGCTTACTGTCTAGTTGATTTCTATCTATCGCATTCATAATATCGAGAGCTTCTTTATACATACCCATTATACCCATTATTTCAGCAATATTCATTTGCGACGAATATATGTATTTCTGGCTATTTAACTTCTGTGAGATTACGAGTCTTTCGTTTGCAACCCATAATGCCGAGTCCATATTATAGTTGCGGCATTCGCTAAACAGGTTTTGATAAATGATATAACGCTGCTCTAAATCTGTAATTTTAGTCAACTGTGTTTTTAAACTATCGATCCGTAGTTCTTTTATTTTGCTGTATTCAGGACGTTCCTTTATTGTAATGTCCAGCACATTCAATAAAGAATCCAACTGAGCATTTGTGCCAAAAGAAGATAATGTTGAAAAAAGTAAGAGTAAGGTCAGTAATTTCTTTTTCATTTGGTATTAAAGCGTTTCTTTCGGCAAGATAAAAAATAAGTAAATACAATCAAATATTTACAGAGAAGATAATGAGAAGGTATTGTGTTAACGTAAGTTCGATATAAGAATAGGAGTAATAACTAGTAAAATCTTTAGCAGAACCTTGTCATCCCGATACGCAGTGAGGGATCTATTATTCTGAAATGAGGAGTAGTACAGATCCCTCACTGCGTATCGGGATGACTCTTATATTTGTTTTATAATTTACTATTCAAAAAGCAAGGTTAATTTTATTCTTTTGTTGTAAAAAAGTAGAGATTAACCGATTATCAAAAGTAAACTATGGGATGACATAAAGTTGAAACTTTATTTCTTGAATTAGACTTTTGATAATCAAGCTGAAGATACCATA